>DATCMN010000141.1:0-6201 GCA_036563405.1 Naasia sp.
CGCCCGGGTCGCCGCCGCGGCGACGGCGTCCGCGCTCAGCGGCAGCTCCCGGGCGTAGAGCGCGAACAGCCGCCGCCGGGCCTCCTCGTCGGGGAGCGGGATCTCGACGGCGAGGTCGACGCGCCCGGGGCGCTCGGCGAGCGCGGGCTCCAGGGTGTCCACCCGGTTCGTGGTGAGGAGGAACACGACGTCCGCGTCACCGTCCAGGCCATCGAGGGCGTCGAGGACCATGAACAGCAGCGGCTGCGGGCCGCCGTGCATCGTCCGCTCCATCGCCACCAGGTCGACGTCCTCGAGGACGACCATCGCGGGCTGCATGGCCCGCGCGAGCTCGGTCGCCTCCCGGATGAAGCGCAGCGTGGAGCCGGTGAGCAGCACGGTGGTGACGCCCTCGCTCGTGCCGATCAGGTGCCGCACCGTGAGGGTCTTCCCGGTGCCGGGCGGTCCGTAGAGCAGCACGCCGCGCTTCAGGTGGCGTCCCGCGTCGAGGAGCCTCTGCCGGTGATCGCTGATGCCCGTCACATGCCCGGTCACGGATTCCAGGATCCCGGGCGGCAGGATCACCTCCTCCGCCGCGATCGACGGCCGCGCGAGGAACACCGCGCCGGACGCGTGTGGCCCGAACTCGCCGCTCTCGAAGGACAGCACCTTGCCGCGCAGCACGCTCCGCTCCACCATCAGCCGCCGGAGTGCTGTCAGCAGCCGGCCGCTGCGCGCGGGGTCGGCGCTCAGCACCTCCACGGTCGCCGTCTCCCGGCCGAACTGCGGCGCCGCGGTCCGCTGCACCGTGACGACCGGCTCGCCGTCGAAGGTGAACAGCCGCATGCCGAACACGACGATCTGCCGCTGCTCGTCGACGCCGACGGCCGCGGTGCCGTAGTCGACCGGCCCCGGCCCGAATCGCACGAACTGGTGGGACAGCAGTTCGGGGAGCTGCTCGTGGAAGCGCTGCTGCCCGCCGGTGACGCCGAGGAGCCGCCCCTCGGCTCCCAGCACCTCGAGGGCGACATCCGCGTCCACGTAGCGGTGCAGGGCAATCTGCTCGCTCACGACCGGCAGCTCACTGATGAGGGTGCCGAGGTGCTCCTGCACGACCTCCCCGAGCGGGGTCAGCTGCGTGGGGGCTGCTCGCTGCTGCTGCACCACCTCCTCGAGGAAGGTCCGGAAGGTCTCGATGAAGGCGCGCTGCGTGTCGTCCACGCGCCGAGCCTAGGGAGCCGACGCGGCCGCGCCTACTCCTTCAGGTCGAGCATCGGGGTGGGGCGACGGAACCCGCGCGTGATCACCAGCAGGTAGACGAAGCCCACCGCCAGCCAGATCAGGCCCACGACGAAGGTCCGCTGCGAGAGGCTCGTCCACAGCCACAGGGTGAGCCCGAAGCCGATCAGCGGCACCACCAGGTAGTTGAGCACGTCCGCGCCCGAGCGACGCCCCTCGTCCAGGAAGTAGTGCTTGAACACCGACGCGTTGACCGCGGAGAACGCGATGAGGGCGCCGAAGCTGACCATCTCGACGAGCAGGCCGAGGTCGATGAAGATCGCGATCAGCGAGATGACCGAGACGGTGAGGATCGCGAGCACCGGCGTGCCGAAGCGCTGGTTGATCCGCCCGAAGAAGCCGCTCGGCAGGACGCGGTCGCGTCCCATCGCGAACAGGATCCGGGCGACTGTGGCCTGGGAGGTGAGGGCGGAGCCGATGCAGCCGGCCACGTATGCCGCGGTGAAGAAAGCGGCGAGGAACGCGCCACCCGCCGTCGTCATGACGTCGAGCGAAGCCGAGTCGACATCGGTGAACGTGTGGCTCGGGAGCACGAGATGCCCCACGTAGGAGAGCAGGATGAAGATGAGCCCGGCGCCGATCGTGACGATCAGGATCGCCTTGGGCACGTTGCGCTTCGGATCGCGGGTCTCCTCCGCGAGAGTCGACACGGAGTCGAACCCGAGGAAGGACAGGCAGAGGATCGCGGCGCCCGCCATGATCGGCGCGAAGCCACCCGGGTCGCCGGTGCCGGTGAACGGGGCGAGAGGGTCGACCGCAGCACCGTTGGCGATCGAGGTCGCCGACAGGATGAGGAAGACGACGATGAACACCCCCTGCACCGCCAGGATGAGCGCGTTCGTGCGAGCCACCGAGACGATGCCCACGACGTTGAGGATGGTGACGAGCGCGATGGACGCGAGGATCCAGACCCACGCGGGGATCGCCGGGAGCGCCGCCTCCATGTAGATGCCGAGCACCAGGTAGTTGAGCATCGGCAGGAACAGGTAGTCGAGCATGAGCGCCCAGCCGGCGAGGAAGCCGATGCCGGGGCCGAAGCTGCGCTGGGTGTACGTGTACGCCGAGCCGGCGAACGGGAACGCGCGGGACATGAGGCCGTAGGAGCGTGCCGTGAACACCATCGCGATGAGCGTGACGACGTAGGCGAGGGGCACCCGGCCGCCGGTGACCTCGGTCACGAGCCCGTAGGTGGTGAACACCGTGAGCGGCACCATGTAGACGAGGCCGAAGAGCACCAGGGAGGGCACTCCGAGCACACGGCGCAGGCCGCTCTCCCCGCCCGGGGGAGTCGGGGCGGTGCTGTCGGGGACGGCGGCAGCGGGGTCAGCCGAGCGGGACATGGGGTGTTCCTTCCTGAGCGGATGCGGCGGGATCGCCTGCGGGAGTCTCGCGGTACGTCGCTGTGCCCGCGAGATACGTCGCCCGGACCGGGATGGCCGGGAGGTCGGTGCGGGTCGCGACTCGCGGGTCGCGTGCCAGCCACGCCAGGTCGGCGGAGGAGCCGACCTCGATGCGGCCCCAGGGGGCGTCGGTGGAATCCGCGAACGCCTGGATCGCGACGCCCGCGGTGTAGGCGCCAAGAGCCGTCTCGATGTCGAGGATCTCCTCGGGCACCCAGCCGCCTGCCGGATCGCCCTCCTCCGTCGTGCGCGTCGTGATGACAGCGAGGCCTTCCCGGGGGTCCGCGGAGGAGCACGGCCAGTCCGAGCCGAACGACAGGGAGACACCGGCGTCGAGGAGCGTGCGCGCGGCGTACTGCCGGCGGGAGCGCTCCTCACCGAGCCGGGGGATGGTCAGTACCCTCATCAGGGAATCCAGCTGCGCCCACAGCGGCTGCAGGTTGGCCATGACGCCCAGCCGGGCGAAGCGCGCCCAATCCTCGGGGTCGACCAGTTGCGCGTGGGTGATCACGGGGCGGTTCCGCGAGGGCCCGTTCTCGGTCGCCGCGTGCTCGAGCGCGTCGAGCGCCTGGCGGACTGCCGCGTCGCCGATGGCGTGGATGAACGGCTGGAAGCCGGCGGCGTCGACCGCAGCGATCGCCTCGGCGAGGTGCTCAGCGGACCAGACCAGCATCCCGTGGTCGTGCATGCCCGTGCAGTAGGGCTCGAGCAGTGCGCCCGTCTCGTTCTCGATGACCCCATCAGCGAAGAACTTGACGGTCCGGGCGGTGAGCCAGGGGGAGCCGGCCCCCTCGATCCGCTTCCGCTGCTCCACGAGCTCCGCCAAGCCTTCAGGGAAGCGTCGCGGGTCGGCGAGCAGCGCCAGGTTGACGCGGGTGGCGAGGACGCCGCGGGCGGCCGCCTCGAGGTACACCTCGATGTCCGGGGGCTCCACCCAGGCGTCCTGCACCCAGGTCACCCCCATGGCGGCGTACCGCTCAGTTGCCCGCCGCAGAGCGTCGACGCGCTCGTCCAGCGACCGTGCGGGAGCGACAGCGGCGATCAGCTCGACGGCACCCCATTCGCGCAGGGTGCCGAGCGGGCTGCCGTCCTCCCGCCGGGGGATGGCGCCGAGCGGAGGCTCGGGGGTCGACGCGTCGATCCCGGCAAGCTCGAGCGCGCGCGAGTTGGCCCACATCGTGTGGTAGTCCCAAGCCCGTAGGGCGACGGGGCGGTCGGGGACCGCCTCGTCCAGCCAGCGGGCGTCGAACAGCCCGCCGGGTGCGAGGCTCCCGTCGTAGGACGCGCCCAGGATCCACTCCTCGTCCGGGTGGGCGTCCGCGTACCGGCGGACCTCCGCCAGGATCCCCGGGATGCTCGCGCAGGACCGGACCTGCGGCCCGGACTCCTCCAGGCCGCCGAACAGGGGGTGCGCGTGGCCTTCGCCGAACGACGGCATCAGGAAGCCCCCGTCGAGGTCGACCACATGGGCGTCGTCCCCTGCGCCGAGCGCCTCGGCGCCGAACGCCGCGACCCGGCCGTCCCGGACCAGCAGGGCGTCCTCGACCGGCAGCCCGGCCCCCCGCCAGACGATGCCGCCGCGGAACAGCATGGAGGGGCCCCTCGGGGACTGCTCGGACGCCGGAACCTCGATGTTCACTCCCGGTACATTACGGTGCGAGAAGAGCCTGACAGACACACGACGTGCCGCGGACATCCGGCACCCCGAGGGAGCAGCCATGGCCAGGATCCTGAGGGTCGCCGCAGTACAGGAGGCGCCCGTGTTCGCCGACGACCGGGTCGCGGCGCTCGCTGCCAGCGCCCGCCGCGTGCTCGACGCCGGGCCCGCCGACCTGCTGGTGTACCCCGAGCTGCACCTCATCGGCACGCAGGGCACCCAGGAGGAGCAGGACGCGCAGCTGCGCGAGCTCGCCGTCGACCTCGACGGGGAGCTGGTGGGCCGCCTCGGCGAACTGGCGCGCGAGCTCGGCGTCTGGCTGCTGCCCGGCAGCATCGTCGAACGGGGCGCGGAGGGGAAGCTCTACAACAGCGCCCTGCTGTTCTCGCCGGACGGGGCGCTCGCCGCCTCCTACCGGAAGATCTTCCCGTGGCGCCCGTCGGAGATCTTCGATCCGGGCGACAGGTTCTCGGTCGTCGACCTGCCGGGCATCGGCAGGGTCGGGCTGTCCGTCTGCTACGACGCGTGGTTCCCCGAGGTCAGCCGCCACCTGGCCTGGCTCGGCGCCGAGGTGGTGCTCAACGTGGTGAAGACCACGACGCCGGACCGGAAGCAGGAGGTGGTGCTCGCGCAGGCCAACTCGATCGTCAACCAGACCTTCACGGTCAGCGTCAACGCCGCCGGTCCCGAGGGCAAGGGGCACAGCCTGGTCGTCGACCCGGAGGGCACGGTGCTGGCGGCCGAGCCGAGCGCCGACGACGGCGTCCTGCGGGTCGACCTGGACCTCGACACCGTGGCGCTCGTCCGCGAGCGGGGCACCGAGGGCGCCGTCCGGATGTGGTCGCACTACACCGAGCACGACGTGCCGCTCGAGCTGCCGCTCTACGAGGGCAGGATCTCGCCGGACCGCTGGCGCATCCAGAGCCCGTCCGCGCCCTAGCGGCGACCCCCGCCGGTGGGGATGGCTTCCCCCGTTTGGTAGGGTCGCCGCCGTGACGATGCGCGATGAAGCCACTGCGAGCCTCAGCCCGGCCAGCTTCCTGCCGGGCCGTCCGGCGGCGGACGTCGCCCGCTCCTGGCTGCTCGTCAACGCCACCCGTGACGACCAGCTGACCGCCGCGCTCTCCTCACGTGCGGACCAGATCATCCTCGACATCGAGGACGCCGTCGACCCGGCCAACAAGCCGCAGGCGCGCGAATCCGTCGCCGAATGGCTGCAGGACCCGACGCACCGCGCCTGGGTGCGGATCAACGACAGGTCCACCTCGTTCTGGAGCGGCGACGTCGACGCGCTCGCCGGCCTCCCGGGGCTCATCGGCGTGATGCTCGCCAAGACCGAGGACGGCGCGCACGTCACCGAGACCTTCGACAGGCTCGGCGGCAATACGCCGGTCCTGGCGCTCGTGGAGTCGGCGCTCGGCATCGAGGAGGCGGTCACCATCGCCCGCGCGCGTGGGTGCTTCCGCCTCGCCTTCGGCTCCGGCGACTACCGCCGCGACACCGGAACGAGCTCCGACGACCTCGCCATGGCCTACCCGCGCTCCCGCCTCGTCGTCGCCTCCCGCATCGGCGGGCTGCCCGGCCCCATCGACGGTCCCACCGTCGGCACGGCGCACCGGATCCTCCGCGAGCAGTCCGAGGTGGCGGTGTCGCTCGGCCTCACCGGCAAGCTGTGCCTCGACGTCGCGCAGCTCCCCGTCATCAACGAGGTGATCAGCCCCACACCCTCCGACGTCGCGTGGGCGCGCGACTTCCTCGCCGAGTTCGAGGGCCGCGGGGGCGTCATCCGCGACGGGTCCGACCTTCCCCGCCTCGGCCGTGCACGGAAGATCGAGGCGCTCGCCCGCGCCTTCGGGGTCCAGCCCA
>DATCMN010000453.1:0-14125 GCA_036563405.1 Naasia sp.
CCGCTCCTCCGGCCGCGATCACCCCGACGAGGGCGAACTGCGAACCGCCGGTGAACATGATCAGGCTGAGGAAGCAGGTCTGCCAGATGTCGAGCCCCGCGGCGACGGACAGCGCACCGAAGGAGACCCCGTAGGCGGCGACGGCGACGCCGACAGCCCAACTGGCTCGCCGAGCGGCCCGGTCCGGGTCGGCGTCCTGGCTAGCGGGTGCCGCCACGCGTCAGGTCCACGCCGTGCACGCCGTTGTGGTGCCGGAGTGCCGGGAACACGGCGGAGATGGAGAAGCCGACGCCGGGCGTCTTGGTGGCGCTGAACACGCCGCCGAACAGCTCGGTGCGCTCGCGCATCTCGGCGAGGCCGGATCCGGTGATGTGCTCGGTGAGGGAGCGGAGGTCGTCCTCCACCGTGTAGGCGGTGCCGGTGTCGGGGTCGAGGCCCCGGCGGGCGGCGGAGTTGCGGATGCCGTCGTCGTCGACGCGCACCTGCAGCCCCTGCGCGGTCCAGGTGAAGCTGACGCGCGCCTGCGTGCCGTCGCCGCCGTAGGTGAGCGAGTTCGCCAGCGCCTCCTGCAGGATGCGGTAGATGGCGAGCTCCGCGCCGGAGGACACGTCGTAGGGGGTTCCCGACTCGTCGAACGTCACGCCGAGTCCGGCGTCGCGCATCACCTTGAACAGGTCGCGCGTGGACTTGAGCGTCGGCTGGGGCGCCACATCCGCCTCGCTGTCGCGGACGAGCGAGCTCACCCGGCGCATGTCGGCGAGGGCCGCGCGACCGGTGTCCGCGATGAGCGCCGTCGCACGTACGGCGGCCTGCGGATCGGTGATGGCCGCGTACTTCGCACCGTCCGCGTCGGCGATCATCGTCGTCACCTTGCCGAGCGCGAGGTCGTGCAGCTCCCTGATGATGCGCAGCCGGCCGCCCTGCTCCGCCACCGACAACTCCAGGTCGACACGGGCCCGAGCCGACTCGGTGCGCTCGGAGGCGAGGGTCCGTGCGCGGCGCCGCGCCCCGATCCACAGCACGAGGAAGAGGGCGGCGAGGAGGGTCGGCGCCCCGATCAGGGCCGCCGTCATTCCGGCGTCGAGGGGCCAGGCCATGCGCGTCAGTCTAGGCTTCGGTGCGCCGCCGCCCCGGGAGCGGGTCGCGGTGTGGCAGAGCGGAGAGGGAGCCGGTGGACGAGTCGCACGCGCGCGAGCTGCTCGCCGCCGCGGACGCTGGGGCAGTCCGCACCCTCGCCGCGCTGGGCGCGGAGATCGGCTCGATCACCGCCGCCCGCCAGGACGCGAACTCCGACGACGAGCACGACCCCGAGGGCACCACCCTCGCCTACGAGCGGAGCCAGGCCGACGCTCTGCGGAAGGCGGCGGAGATTCGACGGTCGGAGATCGCCGACGCCCTTTCCCGCCTCGATGCCGGCGAGTACGGTCGCTGCGTCCGGTGCGGCCAACCGATCGCCGACGGCCGGCTGGAGGCCCGCCCGTGGGCGGCGCTGTGCGTCGCGGATGCGGCGCGGGAAGGGGAACGACGATGATCGAGGTCCCGGCGGGAACCGTCGTGCGCACGTGGACGGGCTGGGTGCGGCCCGCGGACCGCGAGCGCTACGCGCGGTATGTGGAGGACACCGGCATGAGCGCCTACAGGCAGACGCCCGGCAACCTGGGCGCCTTCCTGATGCACGCCGACGAGGGCGATCACACCCGGATCACCACCGTCTCGTTCTGGACGGGCTTCGACGTGATCCGTGGCTTCGCGGGCGACGACATCTCGCGCGCGGTCTTCTACCCGGAGGACGACGAGTTCCTGGTGGCCCGTGAGACGAGCGTCACCCACGCCGTCGTCGAGTAGGGTTCGTCAGCGCCGGGCCCGCCTCGCGAAGACGACCGCGCCGATAACCACCACGGCGACCACTCCGACGAGGAACAGCGGATCCGCTGCTCCCGTCGCCACGACGTAGATCACGAGTCCGACGAGCAATACCCCGACGATGCCGATCATCACCGCGGTCAGGCGTGGGTTTGCGTTCTTCACCCGTCGAGCCTAGAGGCAGGGCGGCGACTGATACGCCGCACGGAGAAGGGGAACGCCCCCAGCGAGGCTGCGGGCGTTCGGTGGCTCCCCGACTTGGACTCGAACCAAGAACCTGCCGGTTAACAGCCGGCTGCTCTGCCAATTGAGCTATCGAGGAATGGCTCGTCCACTTTAGCGCACAGCGGACGACTCGTCGTTCAGTAGCCCGCCCGCGGGTCGACGATCCCGACGAAATCGCCGGTGCTGAGGAACGCCTCGACGTTCTGGCGCACCCGCTCGGCGAGGAGGGGCTCGATCATCTCGGGCGTGTCCGCGGAGTGCGGCGTGATCAGCGCACGCACCTCCGTCCAGAGCGGATGCCCGTCGGGCAGGGGCTCGGGATCCGTGACGTCCAGCCCGGCGAACAGCAGGCGCTCCTCGCGAAGCGCGGCCACCAGGGCCTCGGTGTCGATGAGGCTCCCGCGCGCGATGTTCACGAGCACCGCGGTGGGCTTCAGCATCGCCAGTCGGCGGGCGTCGAGGAGGTGCCGGGTCTCGTCGGTGGCTGCGGCGGCGAGGACGACGACATCAGCGTCCGGCAGCACCTCGTCCAGTCTGTCCACGGCGACGGTCCAGGTCGCGCCGGGCACCTCCCCAGCGCTGCGGCGGACGACGGTCGTCTCCGAGCCGAACGGCTCGAGCAGCTGCAGCAGCTGCACTGCGATCCCCCCGGCCCCGACGATCACCACGTTGCGGCCGAACAGCGACTCGCCCTTCTTGGCGCCCCAGCTGGAGGCGCGGACGCGCTCCGGGAACGAGCGCATGCCGGCGAGGACGAGAGCCAGGGCGTGCTCGGCGACGGGCTGCGCGTACGCGCCCTTGGCGCTCGTCCAGACGCGGCCCTCCCGGTCGGCGGAGCGCAGCGCGTCGCTGAACGAGTCCACACCGGCCCACGGGAGCTGGACCCAGGAGGTGCCGGGCGCGACCTCGAGCGCCTCGAGCAGCATCTCGGGCTCCGAGTTCGACAGCCAGACGATCCCTCGGGTGTCCGCACTGAGCGTCGCCGCCTCTCCCCCGGCGGCGCGGACCGCCTCGACGAACACCGGGCTCGCCTCCTGCTCGGGCAGCAGCGCGATCGGGCCGACCTCCGGCCGCCGGTCCTCCGGCAGCCGCGCAACGCTTGCCCCGGCGACGGCGCGGTGGGCGAAGCGGCTCATCGGCCCTCCTCCTCGAGGTAGGGCAGGTCGATCGGACCTGTCGCGAGGCGGTACTCCTCGGCGAGGCCGCGGACGTACGGGTGGATGGGGTCGGCGAGGACCTCGTCGAGCCGGCCGAGCCCGACGAGCGTCCCGCCCTGCAGCACCGCCACCCTGTCGGTGAGCCGACCGGTCACGGCCGCCTCATGGCTGACGATGAGCGCGGAGAAGTCGTGGGCGCTCTGCAGCTCGAGGATGGTGTCGAGCACGGGGCCGCGGGCCGTCAGGTCGACGCCGGCGGTCGGCTCGTCCGCCACCCAGAGTCGCGGGCGGAGGATCAGGGACTGCGCGATCGCGATGCGCTGGCGCTGGCCGCTCGAGATCTCGTGCGGGTACATGCCCATCACCTTGAGCGGCAGCTGCACCGCGTCGATCAGTTCGGCCACCCGCGCGCCGAGCTCGCGGCGGTCGAACCGGCGGTCCCGGGCGAGCAGCGGCTCGGCCACGTTCTCCGCGTTGGTGTGGCCGGGCAGCAGCAGCCGCCCGGCGTTCTGCGGGAGGTACCCGATCTCGAAGGTCAGCCGGGTCCGCTCGCGCGGCCGCAGCCTCCGGAGCTCGCGGTCGAGGACGCGCAGCGATCCGCCGACGATGGCGGGCGCCTCGCTGCCGAGACCCTTCCCCGTGCCGCCGGCGATCGCCCGGGCGAGGGTGCTCTTGCCGGCCCCCGTCTCGCCGACGAGCCCGAGCAGCTCGCCGTGCCGGATCGTGAGGGTGATCCCGTCGAGCGCCCGATGCGCCGAGTGCCCGGAATGCGCCGGGTACTCGAGGGTCAGGTCGCTGGCGACAACGACGTCGTCCGCTGGCATACCCGTGATTCTGCCCGATCTCCCTGCACTCACCAGGACGTCCGGCACTTCACCAGGCCGGAACCGCCCGGTTCAGCCTGGTGGACGGTGGGCGATCCTGGTGAGGGCGAGGGCAAGGGCGGGCGCGACGCCGGCGGGACGGGGTCGCTCACGCCTCCGACGCGCGGAGGGCGGCGAGGGTCTCCCTCCGCTCCGCCTGGGCGACGGGATCGGGGACCGGCAGCGAGGCGAGCAGCCGCTGCGTGTACGGGTGCCGCGGCTCGACGAGCACCTCGGCGCCGGTGCCCTCCTCGACGAGCTCGCCCCGGTACAGCACGGCGATCCTGTCGGCGAGGAGGTCCACGACGGCGAGGTCGTGGCTGATGAAGAGGCAAGCGAAGCCGAACTCGCGCTGCAGCTCGGCGAACAGCTCGAGCACCCGCGCCTGGACGGAGACGTCGAGCGCCGAGGTGGGCTCGTCCGCGATCAGCAGCTTCGGGTTGAGCGCGATGGCGCGGGCGAGGCTCGCCCGCTGGCGCTGGCCGCCGCTCAGCTCGTGCGGGAAGCGGTCGCCGTAGCTGCGGGGCAGCTGGACGGCCTCGAGCAGCTCGTCGACCCGCTTCCGGGCGTTCGCTGCGCTGTCCGCGCGCTTGTGCACCACCAGCGGCTCCGCCACGGCCTGCGCGATCGTGAGCAGCGGGTTGAAGCTCGAGGCGGGATCCTGGAACACGAACCCGATGTCGACGCGGTGCTTCCGGAAGTCGCGCTCCCGGACGCCCACCATCTCGGTGCCGAGCACGCTCAGCGACCCACCGGTCACCTTGGTCAGCCCGGCGATGGCCCGCCCGATCGTCGTCTTGCCCGAGCCGCTCTCGCCGACGAGGCCGAGCACTTCGCCAGCCCGGATGTCGAAGCTCACCGAGTCGACGGCGCGGAAGCCGCCGCGGCCCAGCCGGCCCGGGTACTCGACCACCAGGTCGCGGGCGGACACCAGCACCTCGCCGGGGGCGGCGGCGTCCCGGCGCGCTGCGCGTTCCACGGTCTGCGCCTTGCCCTGGCCGACGTACGGCACCGAGGCGAGGAGATTCTTCGTGTAGTCCGCCTTCGGGGCGGAGAACAGGGTCCGGGTTTCGGCCTGCTCCACGACCTTGCCCTGGTACATCACAGCGACGCGGTCGGCCAGATCGGCGACGACGCCCATGTTGTGCGTGATCAGCACGATCGCCGCGCCGAACTCGTCGCGGCAGCGGCGGAGCAGGTCGAGGATCTCGGCCTGGACAGTGACATCGAGCGCGGTGGTCGGCTCGTCGGCGACGATCAGTCCGGGGTTCAGTACCAGCGCCATCGCGATCACGACGCGCTGCTTCTGGCCCCCCGAGAACTGGTGCGGGTAGTAGTCGACCCGCTGCTCCGGCTCCGGGATGCCCACCCGGCGGAGGATGTCGATCGCCTGCGCGCGGGCCTGCTTGCGAGTGAGCCGCTCGTGCGCGCGGAGCCCCTCCGCGATCTGCCAGCCCACCGTGTAGACCGGGTTGAGCGCGGTCGACGGCTCCTGGAACACCATGGCGACGTCGACGCCGCGGATCTGCCGGAGCCGCGCGCGGGACAGGCCGACCACGTCCGTCGCGCCGCCGTCGCCCGCGATCAGCACGGCGCCCGACGACGTTGCCGACTCGGGCAGCAGGCCGAGGATCGTCTTCGCGGTGACGGTCTTGCCGCTGCCGCTCTCCCCCACGATGGCGAGCACTTCGCCGCGCTCGACGCTCAGGCTGACCCCGTCGACCGCTTTGACCGCGCCCGCATCGCTGGCGAACGCGACGCGCAGGTTCTGGATGTCGAGGACGCTCACGACCGGGTCCCTTCCAGTCCGTCGATGCCGCCGGGCGCCGCGAGCACCCCGCCCGGGACGACGCTCGTCTCCGCGACGTCGCCGGCGGATGCGGCGACGGCGCGACGGCCGCGCAGACGCGGGTCGGCGAGGTCGTTGAGGCTCTCGCCGACGAGCGTGATGCCGAGCACCACGAACACGATCGCGAGGCCCGGGAAGAGGCTGGTCCACCAGATCCCGCTCGTCACATCCGACAGGCTCTTGTTGAGGTCGTACCCCCACTCGGCGGCCGAGGTGGGCTCGATGCCGAAGCCGAGGAAGCCGAGGGCCGCGAGGGTGAGGATCGCCTCCGACGAGTTGAGCGTGGAGATGAGCGGCAGGGTGCGGGTCGCGTTGCGGAGGACGTGGCGGAACATGATCCGCGGCGTCGAGGTGCCGAGAACGCGTGCGCTCTCCACGTACGCCTCGGCCTTGATCCGCAGCGTCTCCGCCCGGATGACGCGGAAGTACTGCGGGATGAACACGACGGTGATCGAGATGGCCGCGGCGAAGATGCCGCCCCACAGGTTCGACTGGCCCTTGCTGATCACGATGGCCGCGACGATCGCGAGCAGCAGGGACGGGAACGCGTACACCGCGTCCGCGATCACGACGAGCACGCGGTCCACCCACCCGCCGAGGTAGCCGGAGATCAGGCCGAGCAGCACGCCCGCGAAGATCGAGAGCAGCACTGCGACGATGATGACCTCGAGCGCCGTCTGGGTGCCCCAGATCACGCGGGACAGCACGTCGTAGCCGCCGACCGTGGTGCCGAGCAGGTGCTTCGACCCGGGCGGCACCTGCGAGCCGAAGTTGCCGTCGGCGTCCCGCAGCTGGTTGAAGCCGTACGGCGCGATCAGGGGCGCGATCAGCGCGATGATCACGAAGAACCCGGTGATCACCAGTCCCGCGACGAGCATGCCGCGCTGCAGCCCGACGCTCTGCCGCAACTGGTGCACCACGGGGAGGCGGCCGAGCAGGCGGTGCCGGTCCGGCGCACGCACGACGGTGTCCTCGGAGGTCATCAGTACCTCACCCTCGGGTCGATGAGCGCCGCGATGATGTCGACGACGAAGTTGGTGAGCGCCACGATCACGGCGAGGAGGGCCACGATGCCCTGCACCGCCACGAAGTCGCGCGCGGTCAGGTACTCGGCGAGCTGGAAGCCGAGGCCGTCCCACTCGAAGGTCGTCTCGGTCAGCACCGCGCCGCCGAGCAGCAGCGCCACCTGGAGGCCGATGACGGTGATGATGGGGATCAGGGCCGGCTTGTAGGCGTGCTTGCGGACGATCCGGAACTCCGACACCCCACGCGACCGGGCCGACTCGACGTAGTCGGTCGAGAGCGTGCCGATCACGTTGGTGCGGACCAGGCGGAGGAAGACGCCCGCGGTGAGCAGGCCGAGCGCGGTGGCCGGCAGCACGGCGTGCTGGAGGAGGTCGACGAACACGTCAGGGTCGCCGATCCGGAACGCGTCGATCAGGAAGATGCCGGTCGCGTTGTCGACGCGGGTGAGCTGCAGCTCGGTGCGCACGGATGCGCGCCCGGCGACGGGAAGGATCCCGAGAGCGACCGAGAAGATCAGCTTGAGGACGAGGCCGGCGAAGAAGACGGGCGTGGCGTAGAAGAAGATCGCGAGCACGCGGAGCACGGCGTCGCCCCACTTGTCCCGGAAGTAGGCGGCGAGCATGCCGAGCGGGATGCCGACCGCGAACGCCACGATCAGGGCGTAGAAGGCGAGTTCGAGGGTGGCGCCGCCGTAGCGGAAGAGCACGTCGGTGACCTGCTGGTTGTCGCTCAGGGTGGTGCCGAAGTTGCCGGTGAACACCTGGCCGAGGTACTCGAAGTACTGCACGTACAGGGGCCGGTCGTAGCCCGCGGCGACGATCCGCTCCTGCAGCTGCTCGCCGCTCAGGCGGCCGCCGAGCGCGGCGGTGATCGGGTCGCCGGTCGTCCTCATCAGGAGGAACACCATCGTGACCAGGATGAAGATCGTCGGGAAGATGAGGAGGAAGCGCACCAGGATGTAGCGCCCCAGGGAACCCGAGGACGACGGCCGTGTGCGGCGGGCGGCCACGGGGGCACCGGTGGTGGTCATGCGGTCCTGTCGTGAAGCGGACGGAAAGGGGCGACCCGCTGCGCGGGCCGCCCCTCCTCGGATCCTACTGATCAGCCCTTGCTGAGCGGGGCGTACCGGAACTTGAACGACGCGTCGAGAGTGACGCCGTCCACCTCAGGTCCGGACACCGCGACCTGCGCGCCCTGGAGGAGCGGCAGGGTGGAGATGTCCTCGGCCTCGAGCTGCTGGATCTGCTCGATGATCGAGGTGCGCTCCGCGGCGTCGGTGGTGACCGCCTGCTGACGGATCAGGTCCGCGACCTCCGTGTTCACGTAGTGGTTCGCGAGGAAGTTCTCCTCGAGGAAGAACGGCGTGAGGTAGTTGTCCGCGTCCGAGTAGTCCGGGAACCAGCCGAGCTGGTAGGCCGGATACACGTCGGCGGTGCGGTCCTCGGAGTACTGGACCCACTCGGTGGACTGCAGGTCGACCTGGAACAGGCCGCCCTCCTCGAGCTGGCTCTTCACCAGCGCGTACTCCTCACCGGAGGACGGGCCGTAGTGGTCGTCCGAGTTGTACTGGAGGCTGAGCTGGACCGGCGTCTCGACGCCCGCGGCCTCGAGTGCCTGGGCCGCCTTGTCGGCGTCCGGGCCGCCTTGGCCGTCGCCGTAGAGGTCCTTGAACGGCTCGACAGCGCCGGTGAACCCGTCCGGGACCGGCGAATACAGCGGGGTGTAGGTGCCCTTATAGACCTGCTCGGCGATCGCCTCGCGATCGATCAGGGATGCGGCTGCCTGGCGGACGGCCTGAGCCTTCGCCGGGTCGGCCTCAGGGGTGGTCGCGCCGTACGGCATCGTGTCGAAGTTGAACACGATGTAGCGGATCTCACCGCCGGGCCCGTCGTGCACCACGACCTCGTCGTTGCCGCGCAGGTCCTCGATGTCGGTCGGCGCCAGGCTGCGGTGGGCGACGTCGATCTCGCCCTCCTGCACGTCGAGCTTCAGGTTCGAGGAGTCCGCGTAGACGCTGAGGATCACGCCGTCGTTCTCCGCCGGGCCGAGGAGGCCCTGGTAGCCCTCGTAGGGGGTGAACTCGACGAGGCTGTTGAACTCGTACTCGGTGATCGTGTACTGGCCGGCGAACGCGTTCGCGGCGACGATGTCGTCGTCGCTCGTGAGTTCGGTGGCCGAGAAGGAGTCCTCGTCGACGATGGCGCCGGGGAAGCTCGACAGGATCTGGGGGAAGACCTGGTCGTTCTCGCTCTTCAGGTTGAAGACGGCGGTCAGCTCGTCCTCGACGTCGACGCTGTCCAGGTTGTAGAGCAGCGAGGACGGCCCGTTCGGGTCGGCGATCGCGATCTGGCGGTCGAAGGTGAACTTCACGTCCGACGCGGTGAGGTCGTTGCCGTTCGCCCACTTGAGGCCCTCCTTGAGGACCACGGTGTACTGGGTCGGCGAGGTGAACTCGGCGGACTCCGCGATGTCCGGCTCGACGTCCGGGCTGCCGTACTGGGAGTTGAGCAGGTAGGGGAAGACCTGCGTCTGCACCGCGAGCGAGCCGTTGTCGTACGAGCCGGCCGGGTCGAGCGTGGTCACCTTGTCGGTGGTGCCGACGAGGATGACGTTGTCGCCGCCCCCGCTGCCGCCGCCGTTTCCGTTGCCGCCGTTGCCGCCGCCGGCGGAGCAGCCGGCGAGCGCGATGGCTGCGGCCGAGATGCCGGCCGTGGCGATCAGGACGCGCCTGGCCCGGGTCCGGCTCGAGAATGCGGAAGTCATGTCTGGAAGGACCTCTTCTTCGATGGTGGAAGGCGCCCTGAGGATCAGGGCGTCCGAGCGGTCTCCTCCGAGAGGAGCCACGCCCGTGCTGTGCCGTTCAGGTCTAACACACAGCGGAAGTGAGGCTCCGCACCAGGCGGATTCGTTACGTGGGTGCAACATCCAGGCGGCGTGCCGCGCGGTCAGCCCTCGCGGACCCGACTCGCCCCCAACAGGCTGGCTTGCCCTCAACAGGCTGAGATCGCCGGTTTCCGCCTGTTGAAGGGAAAGGAGCCTGTTGAGGGCGGGGCACGGTCCCGAGGTGTCGTCGGTCCCGGAGCGGTCAGCCCTCGCGGAGGGAGCGGCGCTCCGCCTCGAGCGCGACGAGGTCGCGCTGCAGTGCCCGCCAGCGGTCCGGGTCGTCGGTCGAGGTGGTGCGCTGCAGCTGGCCGAGCAGCTCGGTCTTCCGGCGCGCCAGATCGCGCTCCACGAGCCGCGCCGTCACGTCGCGCACGTAGCCGCGGAGCGCCTCCTCCCCGCGCTGCTGCGGGACGGGCGCGATGGCGAGCTGCTGCACCAGGTGGGCGAGCGGAGGGGGCGCCGCCTGGGTGACCCGCTCGAGCCATGCCGGGGAACCGGCCTCCCCCGAGGTGCTCGCGACGGCGTCCCGAACCGCGGCGAGGGCGCGGTTCGCGAAGCCCGAGCGCATCGAGCGCTCCATCAGGGTGTCGCCGACCAGCGTCGGGAACTGCAGGATCGCCATCAGGGCGTCACGCTCCAGGCGCGTCGCCGGATCGGTGGGCAGCTGCGCGAGGCTCGGCCCGGGTCGCACTTCCGCCGGCACGGGCTCCGGTTCGGGCACGGGCGCCCCGTCGGGCAGGTCGGGGTCGTAGTGCTCGTCGGGTGCGTCGCGG
Organism: Naasia sp.; assembly: GCA_036563405.1. Lineage (GTDB taxonomy): Bacteria > Actinomycetota > Actinomycetes > Actinomycetales > Microbacteriaceae > Naasia. Next base: position 10,640 of record DATCMN010000453.1, read on the forward strand.
TCGTCGTAGGGAGGCGGCTCCTCGAGGCTCTCCTCCGGGCCGGTCGGGCGAGCGGGACCGGCCGGCGGGCGACCTGTCGCGGGCGGGCCCTGCCGGGGCGCGGGCGCTCCGGCGCCGGCGCTGCGCGCAGGAGTCGGCGCGCCCGACGGGGTCCGTGCCGGCGCGCTCTGCGGGCGACCCTGGGGCGGTCCGGCCTGACCGGGACGTCCGGGCGGCGCCGATGGGGGACGCGCAGCGGAACGTCCGGAGGCTCCGGCGCGGGTCGCGGCGGCCGCCTCAGCCGACGCCTTGCGGCCGGGCGCCGCGGCGACGGCGGCCTGCACCTCGGGCAGCTCCATGCCGAGCCAGCGGGCCAGCTCGCGGGCGTAGCCCGGCCGCAGCGACGGATCGCGGATCTCGGCCACCACGGGCGCCGCCGCCCGGAGCGCGGCGACCCGCCCCTCGACGGTGTCGAGGTCGTGGGCGCGCAGCTGCTGCCGGATGATGAACTCGAACATCGGCTTCTTCGCGTCGATCATCTGCCGGACGGCCTCGTCGCCGCGGGCGAGCCGCAGGTCGCACGGGTCGAGCCCTTCGGGCCCCGCCGCCACGTAGGTCTGCGCGGCGAACCGCTGCTCCTCGCCGAACGCACGGATCGCGGCCTTCTCCCCCGCGGCGTCCGGGTCGAAGGTGAAGATGACCTCGCCGCCGGAGGAGTCGTCGCCGAGCACGCGGCGGACGATCTTGATGTGGTCGACACCGAACGAGGTGCCGCAGGTGGCCACGGCGGTGGTGATGCCCGCCAGATGACAGGCCATCACGTCGGTGTAGCCCTCGACCACCACCACCTGCTTGCCGCGGGAGATGTCGCGCTTGGCGAGGTCGAGCCCGTAGAGCACCTGGGCCTTGTGGTAGACCGCCGTCTCCGGGGTGTTCAGGTACTTGGGGCCTTTGTCGTCCTCGAGGAGGCGCCGCGCGCCGAAGCCGACGACCTCTCCGGTGAGGTCGCGGATCGGCCAGACGAGGCGGCCGCGGAACCTGTCGTACACGCCCCGGTCACCGCTCGAGACGAGCCCGGCCGCGAGCAGCTCCTCGTCCTTGAAGCCGCGGCCGCGCAGGTGCTTGGTCAGCTCATCCCAGCTCTTCGGCGCGAAGCCGACGCCGAAGTGGGCGGCGGCGGCGCGATCGAAGCCGCGCTCGCCCAAGAACCTGCGGCCGGGGTCCGCGCCGGGGCTGCCGAGGCGCTCGACGAAGAACTCGGCCGCGGCCCGGTTGGCTGCGAGAAGCCGGGCGCGGTTGCCGCTCTCGTTCGCCGTGCCGCCGTCTTCGTAGCGCAGCGTGATGCCGACCCGCGCGGCCATGCGCTCCACCGCCTCCGCGAAGGTCACGTGGTCCATCGCCATGAGGAAGCTGTAGAGGTCGCCGCCCTCGCCGCAGCCGAAGCAGTGGTAGCGGCCGGCGCCCGGGCGGACGTGGAAGCTGGGGCTGCGCTCGTCGTGGAAGGGACAGAGGCCCTTCAGCGAGTCGATCCCCGCCGGCTTCAGGCTGACGTAGTCGCCGACGACATCGGCGACATTGATGCGGGCCCGCACCTCGTCGATGTCCTCCTTGAGGATGCGGCCCGCCATGCCTGCGATTGTAGTTTCGCCTGGGGAGCCTCCTGCCGGAGCGCCGCGATTTGCGGAGAACCGGTCCCATGCAGGACATTCGGAGTCGCGCGCGCATCCGGACATGGCGGGCGCAGAAGAAGGTACGCGCGATGAACGACACGAGCGCAGCAGACCTCGGCCTCCTCGCCCCCTACTGGGCGGGCTCGCGCGCCGAAGCAGCGACGTCCGATGCGGCGGTGCTGCAGGCGATCCTCGACGCCGAGGAGGGTCTGCTCCGCGCCCGCGTCGACCTGGGCGCCGCGCCGGAGTCGGCCGCGCTGGCCCTCGAGCAGGCGGCCGACCCCGCCGCCTTCGACCTGCGCGCCCTCGCGGTCCGCGCCCGCTTCAGCGGCAACCCGGTCATCCCCCTGGTGGACGATCTCCGGGCCGCAGTCGGTCGCATCGATCCCGACGCGGTCCCGCACGTGCACCTCGGTGCCACCAGTCAGGACATCGTCGACACCGCCCTCGTGCTGGTCGTGCACCGCGCCGTGACGGGAATCCTCGAGGCGGCGCGCGCGGCCGGCGACTCGCTGGCCGTCCTCGCCGACCAGCACCGCGTGACCGTGATGGCGGGTCGTGCCTCCACCCAGCACTCGGTGCCGATCACGTTCGGGCTGAAGGCGGCGCGCTGGCTGGGCGCGATGGACGACGGCATGGACGACCTGGCTCGCGTCATCAAGCGCCTCCCGGTGCAGCTCGGCGGCGCGGCGGGGACCCTCGCCGGCTTCGACGAAGGACGCGACCCCGTGGACCCGGCCGCGCTGATGGTGGCCTACGCGGACCGGCTGGGCCTGGGCGCGCCCGACCGTCCCTGGCACACCGAGCGGCGGCGGCTGACCGCCGTCGGCGACGCCCTCGGAGCCCTCGCCGACGCGGTCGGGACCATCGCCACCGACGTGGGCATCCTGTCGCGTCCGGAGATCGGCGAGGTCACCGAGCCGCACCGGACCGCCGACGCGGGCATGCCGGAGCGGAAGATCCCGATAATGTCCGTGCTGATGCGCGCCTCGACGTTGCAGGTGCCGTGGGCGGTCGCCCAGCTGCACGGCAGCGCGATCACCGAGGACGAGCGCCCGGACGGCTCCTGGCACGCCGAGTGGGTGCCGCTGCGCGCCCTGCTGCGCCTCGTCGGGGGCGCGACGGAGCTCGCGGCGGAGCTGACTGCCGGCCTGCAGATCAACACCGCCCGGATGGCCGAGAACCTGGAGGCGGACGGCCCGCTCATCGCGGACCGCCTCCTGACCGTGCTCGGCCCGGAGATCGGCGAGGAGCGCATCACCGCGATCGTCACCGCGGACGACGGCCGCAGCCTCCGGGACCGCCTGATGTCCGTGCCGGAGCTCGCGAAATGGCGGGACCGCCTCGACGCCCTCCTCTCGCCGCGCAACTACCTCGGCGACACGGACCGGCTGATCACGGCGTCGCTCGCCCACCACCAGCGCACCCGGCGGCTGTAGCCGGCGCGCGCCGGCTCGCAGAACCGCAACCGTCCGGCAGAACCGCAACGGCACGCCGTTCGGTTGCGTTTCTCCCGTCAGTGCCTCGGCTCGGTGGGGCGGTGCGCCGCCCTGAAGCGGCGGAGGATGACGCGGCTCGGCAGGGTCCGGACGGCTGTGGGCAGAGCGCGGTAGACCGGCAGCAGCACGGCCAGCGTGCGGTCGAAGCGGCGAGCGGTCCGCCCGTCCCAGCGGACCCTGTATGCGGCGCGCACGGCATCCGGCAGGAGCCCCGCGCTGAGCAGCCGCGCGAGCGGCATGGCCGCCCGCACCCACCCGGGGACGGCGGTCGGCCGAAGCAGCTGGACGGCCAGGGCGCGCGCCGTCGGACCCACGCGGAGCCCGGCCACCGCCTCCTC
>DATCMN010000458.1:0-9960 GCA_036563405.1 Naasia sp.
CCGCTCCGCGTCGAGGGCGACTGTCGAGATCACGACCGGGTGCTCGGTCAGGTAGTGCCCGAGCGCGCGCGGCCGCACGCCGGACGCCCAGAGGAGCTGCGGCGTGCGGAACGCGTCGGCCGCGACGACGACCAGGTCGGCGCCGAAGGTCGCGGTGCTGCGGGTGCGCAGGTCCTCGACCTCGACGCCTGTAGCGGAGCCGTCCTCGACGATCACCCGCCGGACCAGGGACAGGTCGCGGAGTTCGAACCTGACGGCGAGCGGGGAGCCCTCCTCGATCAGCGGGCCGAGCACGAAGTCGGCGCCCGCCCACACCATGGAGCCGTCGGGCTGCGGGTCGCCTGCGACGGGAAGAGTGCCCACCCCGCGCCCCTCGGGCAGCTCGGCGCCGAACTCCCCGTCGAGGAGCGCACGGATGGCGCCGCCGATCGGGGAGTCCGCGAACGCGGCGCTCTGTGCGTGCAGGAGGTCCTCAGCGACGGCGACCAGGTCCTCCCACTCGTCGTCGCCGATGAACTGCACCTTCTCGGAGCCGTGCGGGCGCGGGATGGCGCACGTCCAATGCGCGCCCATCCCGCCGACGTTGGTGGATGCCGCGGCCGCCGGGAAGCTGGCGGCGTGGCCCGACCCCTCTCCCCCGAAGTCGATCAGGTGGGTGCCCTGCCGGGCGGTGAACATGCCCTCGACGACAGCGCCGGCGGGCAGGCCGAGCGACTCGCGGTGGGAGCCGGCCTGCGGCCCCTGGGACAGCTCCCGGGCGCGCTCCTTCTCGCCGGGGTCGGCGATGTTCCTGACGCTCGCGCCGGGCCGGGCGGTGACCTGCGGACCGGCCTCGAACATCACGACCCGCGCGTCGGGGAGCGCCTCGAGGAGCACCCGGGCCCAGGTGGAACCGATCGGCCCGCTGCCGACTACGGCGATGGTGGGGCTGGCGGAGGGTGCCGCGGGTGTCTGGGTCATGGTCTCTCCTTCGAGTCAGACTGCAAGGGTCTCGGGGGCGGGCGCGCCGGCGGTCTCGTCGGAGAGCCGACCGGCCGGCAGCATTACGGCGGCGACGATCCCGACCGCGTAGACCGCGGCAAGGGCGAGGAAGACCGGGCTCATCACGGACGCGTAGATGCCGGCGATCTCGCCCTGCAGCGCGGGACCGGCCTGTTGCGCGACCTGCGGCGTCAGGGTCGCCGCGTCGAGGGCCGGAGGCAGGGCCGCGGCGACTCCTACGCCGATGACACCGCCGATGACGGCGGTGCCGACCGTCGAGCCCATCTGCCGCACCAGGTTGGTGAGCGCCGTCACCGAGCCGGTCGCGGTCTTCGGCACAGAGCTCTGCACGACGGCGACGATGAGACTCATGAACGACCCGGTGCCGATTCCGACCACCGCCATGGCGACCATCGGCACCCCCAGGGGCAGGCCGGGTGGCAGCAGCGCCATGGCGAGCAGCCCGGCGCTCGCGAGGGCGGTGCCGACGATGGTGAACACCCTGTAATGGCCGGACCTGCTGGCCAGCCACCCCGTCGCCAGGCTGGAGACGAGCATGCCGAACACGGTCGCGATGGGCACGAGGCCGGAGACCGTGGCGTTCGTCCGGTATGCCATCTGGATGTAGGTGGGAATGTAGGAGACGACCGAGAACAGCCCGATTCCGATGATCGCGGATAGAGCGACGCCGGCCGCCACGGTTCGGTTGCGGAAGAGACCCAGGTGCACGATCGGCTCCGTCGCACGTGCCTCCAGCGCGAAGAACACCGCGAAGCCGACCGCGGCCAGGATCGCTGTGACCAGGGTCGCGAACCGCAGCTCGGGGTCTCCGGCCCAGGTGACGGCGAGCACGAGCGCGATCAGGGCGAGCGGGAACGTGATGGCCCCCGGCACGTCGAAGCCGCGGAGGCCCGTCGAGGGGAGGCGCGGAATCGCGATCAGCGCGAAGACGAGCGCGGCGACGCCGAACGGGATGTTCAGCCAGAACACCCACTGCCAGCCGAGGGAGTCGGTGATGATGCCGCCGAGGAGCGGACCGACCAGGATCGCGACCGGGAACGCCGCGCCCACGATGCTGAGCAGCCGCGGCCGCTCCCGCGGCGACGTGACGGTCGCGACGATCGTCTGCGACATCAGCTGCAGTCCGGCGGAGCTCACGCCCTGGACGACCCGGGCGAGGATCAGCTGGGTCATGTCCTGCGCGAAGCCGCAGGCCAGGGAAGCGAGCAGGAACAGGGCGAGGGACACGAGGAAGACCCGCCGGGGCCCGAGCAGGTCGCCCAGCTTGCCGAGGATCGGCAGCAGCACGGTCGCGGCCAGCGTGTAGGAGACGACGACCCAGCCCATCTGCTCGAGAGCCCCGAGCGAGCCGGCGATGGAGGCGAGCGACGTGGAGACGACGGTGTGGTCGAGCGCCCCGAGGAACGACACGGTGAGGAGGGAGGCGACGAGGAGGCGCAGGCGCGCGGGAGCGAGAGTCATGAGGGGTGTCCCCGTACGACCGGGGAATCGACGCGACCCTGTGTGCCGCTCCGGCGTCGCGCCGAGCGATCGGGCCCGAGGGACCCCGACGTCATCCCGACTCTACCACTTCGGTCATTCTTGGACAGAAGTGAGCTGCTCCGATTCACCGCGTGTCGGCGACCGCCGACTGCATGCTCCGGCGGACGAGGTCGTGCTGACGGCGGACCAGGAGCAGCGGGTCGACCTCCCCCAGCTCGGCGAAGGCGTGGCCCTCCCACTCGCTCGACCAGTAGCCGCGGTAGCCGCCCTCGACGAACACGCGGACGAGCTCCGGGTAGTCGATCGCGGGCTCCTCCCCCGACTCGTCGATGTCGTAGAACTTGGCGTGCACGTGCAGGATCTGCGGCATGATGTCCGCCCACTCGTGCACTCCGACGTGGCCGTGCATGTTGAATGCGAGGTGCGCGAAGGAGCCGAGCCGCCCGGGATCGAAGTCCCGTCCGCGCAGGTAGCCAAGGAACTCCTGCTGGCGCTCCCGCATGGACGCGTCGGTCGCCCAGATCTGCTGCAGGGTCTCGACCGACTCGTCGTCGAGTCCCGCCCGGCGCACCGCGCGCAGCAGGGTGGGCGACATGCTGTGCATCGTGGAGGAGAAGTCGGCGACGAAGCCGAGGAGGGGCGAGCCGATCTCCTCGTAGACCTCGCGGACCTTGAGGATCTCGGGCGAGTTCGGCCCCATCGGGGCGTGGATCTCGTAGGCGAGCTTCAGGTCGAGCTCCTCGGCGATCGGCAGGAGCCGGCGGAGCAGTTCGGGCTTCGCGCTCTGGATCCGCACGAGGGGGAAGCCGAGCTTCTTCGCGCCCCGGAACAGGGTCTCCGTGAAGTCGAACTCCTCGTCCGGCGTCATGTCGCGATCGCGTCGGCGACCCATGTCGAGGTTCGCGCCGAAGGAGCTCGCATCGAAGCCGTGCCGGTCGAACGCGGCCCGCCAGGTCCGCACGAACTCGTCGGACACCGCCGGGTAGGTGGGCAGCACCTGGGAGGCGACGATCTCGATCCCGGGGCCGATGCCCAGCTCGGCGACCCTGTCGAGGAGCCCGTCGAAGTCGTACCAGCCGGCCCGGAACTCCGCGCTCGCCGAGTAGAGCGTCAGTCCGAGCTTGAAGGGCTCGTCCCCGGTGGCGGGCGGCGGCGGCGTCTCGCTGACGAGCGCGGGAGCCGGCACGTCCGCGTCGGTGACCTGCAGCGGGCGGTGCTCCTCCACGTGGTTCGGCACGTACATGCCGGGCCCGCCGTCCTCGCCGGGCGCGATCTGCATGTACGGCAGGCGCAGGTCGCCGACGAGGTCGATGCGGTGCTCCGCGCCGAGCTCCACCGGGGCGGGGCGGCGGGCCACGAGCAGCGGGTGCTGCTGCAGATACCACAGCACGTCGCTCTGCTCGGGCAGCTCGTCGAGCCGGAAGCTGCGGCCGCCGAGCTCGAAGGACAGGTCGGACTCGGGCACCTCCTCACCGTCGACGGAGAGAGTCAGCGAGGTGACGCTCGAGAGCCAGAGGCTCCGGTACCAAGGCAGCGTCAGCGACAGGGCGAGCCCGTCGGGGTGCTGCCGGAGGCTGGCGTCGTCGAGGAGTCCGTTGGGCATCATGCCCTCCTTGCAATCTGGTGCGGTCGGCGGGGTCGGAGCGCTGGTGCGCGCGACGGGTTCGGTGAGTGGGCTCAGCGCGCTCGTGTGCGCGACCGGGTTCGGGCGGGAGGGATGTCGGGGGCCTGCACCGGCGCTCCGACGATGTTGACGATCTCGCCGATCCCCTCGACGAGCATGCGCACCTCGTCGCCGGCGGTGAGGGGCGGGGGCTGCAGGTCCCCCGACCGACCCCAGAGCTCGGCGAGGCACCCGCCGTTGCCGACGGTGCCGGATCCGAGCACGTCCCCGGGAACGACGACCGAGTTGCGCGAGGCGTAGGCGACGAGCTCCGGAAACGGCCAGCCCATGTTGGCGACGAGGTCCTCGCCGATCAGCCGCCCGTTCACGCGCACCTCGGCGCGCACGGCGAGGAAGCCGTCGGCGTCGAGGTACTGCTCCAGCTCGTCCGCGGTGACGATCCAGGGGCCGAGGGTCGTGGCGAAGTCCTTGCCCTTGCAGGGGCCGAGCCGGACCTTCATCTCGCGGCTCTGCAGGTCCCGCGCGGACCAGTCGTTCATCACCGTGTAGCCGAAGATGGCCGCGGCGGCGTCCTGCGGGGACAGGTTCGCTCCGTCGGAACCGGGCACCGCGCCGATCACGGCGGCCACCTCGAGCTCGAAGTCGAGCCGGCCACTGACCGGCACGGGGACGATCTCGCCGCTCCCCCGCACCGTGTGCGGGTTCGTGAAGTAGAAAGTGGGCGCCTCGTACCACTCGGCGACCACTTCGCTCCTGCCGTCGACGGAGGCGCTGACGCCTTCGACGTGCTCCTCGAAGGTCACGAAGTCGCGGATCGCGGGCGGCACGAGCGGCGCGAGCAGCGCCACGTCGGCGAGCGGGACGCCCGGGGCGCCGTCGACGGCCGCGTATGCGGTGTGGGCGGCCCCGATGCCGCCGCGCAGGACGTCGGCGACAGTGCCGCCGTCCGCGAACGGGATCACGCTGTCGGCGACGACGAAGCCCTCGTCGACGCCGCTGCCGGTGCGCCAGCGCGCGATCCTCATGCGCGGGCCCGAAGCGGGATCAGCTCGTCCGCGTTGCCGTCGAGGATGCGGCGCACGGCGGACTCCGGCAGGCCGGCCGCCTGGATGTCACGGACGGGGTCGTCGAGGCCCATGTCGAAGGGGAAGTCACTGCCGAGCAGGACCCGCTCCTCCCCGACCGTCTCGACCAGGCGCCGGAGCGCCGCGGGATCATGCACGACGGTGTCGAACCAGATCCTCCGCAGGTAGGCGGACGGCGGCTCCGCACAGCCGTGCGCCTCGGGGCGGACCCGCCACGCCCGGTCGGAGCGGCCGATCGAGGTGGGCAGGTACCCGCCGCCGTGCGCGGCGACGAGGCGCAGCCCCGGATGCCTGTCGAGCACCCCGGAGAAGATCAGGTGCGACAGCGCGACGGCGTTCTCCGCCGGCTGCCCGACGGTGTTCGACAGGTAGAAGCGGTCGAGCCGCTCGTCGAGGCTGCAGCCGAACGGGTGCAGGAAGACTATGCAGCCGAGCTCCGCGGCGCGCGCCCAGAACGACTCGAGGCGCGGGTCCGACAGCTCGACGTCGCCCGCGAACGACGAGATCTCGACGCCCGCGAGGCCGCGGCCCAGCACGGCGTCATCGAGGCATTCGAGCATCCGAGCGGGGTGCTGGAGCGGGACCAGGCCGAGCCCGACCAGGCGGTCCGGCGCCTCCGCCACATGGTCGGCGATCAGCCGGTTCGCCTCCATCGCCGCCCAGACGCCGAGCCCCTCGGGCGCCCAGGGGTAGAAGTGGTTCGGCGAGGCGCTCACCCACTGCCGGTCGACGCCCTGCGCGTCCATCGCGGCGAGCCGCACGGACACGTCTGTGAGCTTCGGGATCCGCTCGCCGACCATCCGCCCGGAGGCGGCGATGCTCGGCTGGCCGTTGCGCCGGAGCTCGAGGGCGGCGGCCTCCTTCACCAGCTCGGGCGCGCGTCGCTCGACCTCGGCCTGCAGCGACGGCAGGAGGAGGTGCGCGTGGACGTCGGTGGTCATGCCGGCTGCGCCATCTGGTGCGCGATGCCGAAGATGAGACCGGCGGCGTCCGCGTCGCGGTTGTGCTCGAGCTGCCAGCGCCCGAGCTGGACCGAGGCCTCGACGACGGCGGTGGCGCGCGGGATGCGTCGGGCGTGGAACGCGTCCCAGACCCTCTGGTCGAGCGTGTCCGCTGCGATCAGGAGCTCCGAGAGCACGGCGGCGTCCTCGAGCGCCTGGGCGGCGCCCTGCGCGATGGTGGGCGGGCAGCTGTGCGCCGCGTCGCCGATCACGACCACCCGGCCGCGGTTCCACGGGGCGTCCAGGATGTGGGCGGTGAACCAGGTGTAGTTCACCGCGGAGCCGGTGGCGAGGTCGGCGCGGATGGACTCCCACGGGCCGCCGTAGGCGAGCGACTGCTCGTGCATGATCTTCTTCGCCTCGTCCTCGGAGACGCCGCTGCGGTCCTGGGCGTCCTCGACGAGGAACGCGTACATGGTGTCCTCACCGGTCGGGGTGTACCCGGCGATGTACATGGGTCCGCCGTAGTAGAGCTCGCTGTGGGTGACCTCGGCGGGGCGGGAGACGAAGGTGCGCCAGATGCCCATCCCCGTGCGCTCCGGCTTGGTGTCGATCCCGATGAGCTCCCGGACGGCGGAGTGCAGGCCGTCTGCGCCGATCAGGAGGTCGTAGCTCCCGGCCGACTCGTCGTTCACGAACACCTCGACGGCGTCGTCGGTCTGCCGCAGGCCGGTGACGCGGGCGCCGAAGCGGATGTTCGCGCCCACCGACTCGGCTCGCGCGATCAGGATGGCCGCAAGGTCGGGCCGGTACATGCCCATGGCGGCCGGGTAGTCCGGCCCGCCGGTCTTCACATCCGGCAGGTCCGCGATGACGGGTGCGGTCGGGCCGGGCGCGCGGAGCGTGAGCCCCTCGAACGGGTATCCCTTCGCGCGGACGTCGTCCCAGACGCCTATCTGGTCGAACACGCGCAGCGCGTTGCCCTGCAGGCTGATCCCGGAGCCGAGCGCGCTGAGCTCCGGCTTGAGCTCGAACACGTCGACGGCGACTCCCTTCTCGGCGAGCAGGATGGCGGCGGCCATCGCTGCGGCACCGCTTCCGGCGATCGCGACCTTGGTGACTGCGGTCATGGGCAGAACCTCCTTGTTCTGGGGAGTGGGGAGAGGGTGGGAAGGGCGTCGTCGGTCAGGAGGGCCGCGGCCACGAGGGTGACGGCCAGGAGGGCGGCGGGGTCGGTCATCGCGGAGCCTCCGCGATGCACCGCACGACCTGAGTGCCGAGCCCCGTGATCGTGCCCTGCAGCACGTCGCCGCCCCGGAGATGCCGTCCCCAGTGCACGCCGTTCCCGGCGGGACTGCCGGTCAGCAGCAGGTCGCCGGGCAGCAGCGGCATGTTCCAGGAGGCGCCCGCGATCAGGGCGGGCAGGTCGAAGAGCAGGTCGCCGGTCGACGCGTCCTGCATGGTGTCGCCGTTCAGCAGGAGCCGCAGGGCGAGCGCACCGGGATCGGGGACGAACCGCGCGGGCACGAGGAACGGTCCGGTCGGCAGGAAGCCGGGCGCGTTCTTCGCCCTGTACCAGTCCGTCCCGATCTCCTTCATGTCCTGCCGGAAGACGAGGTCGCGCGTCGTGATGTCGTTGACGATCGTGTAGCCAGCAACGTGCTCCAGGGCGTGCTCCCGGTCGACCCGGAAGGCCCGGGTGCCGATCACGATGGCGAGTTCCAGCTCCCAGTCGTGCTGGTCGCTGTAGGCGGGCAGGACGAGGTCGACGTCGGCGCCGACGACGCACTGGGGCAGGCCGAGGAAGAAGTACGGCTCGCCCGTGCGGGCCCGCTCGTCCATCATGTCGGCCGCCCACGCCCGGGCCTCCTCCGGCGTGCGCGAGCCGTCCCGGGTGGCGCCTGCCGCGACCAGCTCGATCACGTGGCTGCGGTAGTTCGCGCCGGTCTGCAGCACCTGGCGCGGCTCGACCGGGGCGGTGAGCGTCACCGAGTCGAGCGGGACCCAGTGCGCGTCGTCCGCCTCGGCGAGCGGCTGAAGCACGTCCCAGGCCGCCTCGCCGCCGGCGAGGAACCCGTTGAGGTCGCTCGCGCCGAGGTCCTCCGGCGACAGCGGACGGATCCGGTCGCCGGCGACCAGGCCGAGCACCGCCTCCCCCGCCGGTCCGCGATAGCGGGCGACAGCGAAGGGGGCGGTAATGGCGGACGACGTCGTCACAGCGTGCTCCTGAAGGGTTCGGCTCAGCCCTGGCCCTCTTTGGCGTAGGGGTTGAGCAGCGCGTCCTTGACCTCGTCCGGCACGCCCTCCTCGGTGGCGCTGGGGCCGTCGGCGGCAGGGAACGACTCCGTCATCGACATCGGCATCCTGCCGTTCATGTAGAAGTTGTTCGAGCCCTGCGACGGCTTCCAGGTGTTCGCCTCCCAGTCCGGCACGTAGTTGCGGTAGCCGCCGGTGTTGAGCTCGATGCGCAGCGTCGAGGGCTCGCGATAGTAGAGGAAGGTCTGCTCGCCGATGCCGTGGATGGAGGGACCGTACTCGATCGCCACGCCGTTCTCCAGCAGCAGGTCGGCGGCGATGAGGAGCTCCTCGCGGGTGTCCACCCAGAAGGCGTAGTGGTTGACCCGGCCGGCCCGGCTGGAGCCGTCGAGCACGACGCCGAGGTCGTGGGACTTCTCGTTGGTCGTGAGAACGGAGAACACCGAGATGGGGGCCTCGTCGAGGACGGTGCGCGCCATGAACCGGAAGCCGAGCACATCGCTGTACCACTTCACGAAGGCGTCGACATCGCTCGCGGCGACGGTCACGTGGTCGAGCTGCCGGGGAGCACCGGCGACCTTGCTGCGCGCGGACGGGCGGTCCGGGTAGATCGATGCCGCCCCGCCGGTGGCGCGGTAGTGCTCGACGTCCCAGTGCAGGGTCAGGTTGTGGCCGAACGGCCCGGTGAAGCGGTAGGCCCGGCCGATGGCCGGCCCGTCGAACCATTCGCCTTCGACGCCGGCGGCCTCGATGCGCGTGACGGCTTCCTGCAGCGCCTCGGCGCTGGAGGTCCGCCACGCCATCGTCTGGAGCGTCGGCTCGGCGCCGGGCATCACGACGACGCTGTAGCGGTAGTAGTCGCCCCAGCAGCGGAGATAGACGGCGCCGTCGATGCGGTCCACGACGGTGAGCCCGACCTGCTCCTCGTAGAACTTCACCGAGGCTTCGACGTCGGGCGTGGTGATCGCCACGTAGGACAGGTGGGACAGCAGCTTGATCATCGTCGATCGATCCTTTCCGGGGGCCCACGTCGGCCCGGATCCCACTATCCGGCCGATGACCGTCATCAGGGAATCAGCAGTTGCCTATCCTGCTGATCGAGCAGATTTATGGCGCGGGCTGCCGGCCGCCGAGGATCCGCTCCGCGATCCGGACGTCCGAGAGGAGGTCCTCGAGGTCGGTGGGGACGGCCGGGGCGGAGGGGTCGGCGGAGTCGGAGGGGTCGGCGGAGCCGACGAGATCCGCGACGGCGGCGCGGAGCGTGAGCCGCTCCGGAGTCTCGAAGCGGCGGGGCAGGACCCGGCTCCCCGAACTAGCCGCGACGGTGATCGCCGAGCGACCGCCGAGCTCGTCGATCACCACGTCCACGCCCGTCTCGCCGAGCGCGGTGACGCGGAGGAAGGGGCGGGGGACGGAGCCGACGGCGACTCGCACGAGCACGGGCGTCCTCGCGGCGAGGAGGAGCGCGGAGGCGGAGCCGGCGTCCGCCCGGCTGTTCTCGACCTCCAGCGGACCGGCGAGGATCCGCGCCCAGGCGACCAGGTCGCGGAGAGCGCCGCCGAGGTCGGCC
>DATCMN010000462.1:0-7242 GCA_036563405.1 Naasia sp.
TGCCGGAGCTGCGGTTCAGCTACTTCGCCGAGCTCGCCGACCTGGTCCTGCAGGCCGCCCGCCGGCACGACCTGGTCGTGCTGATCGAGCAGACCAACGGAGACCGCGCCGCGGAGCTGGCCCTCCTGCGCAGCCCACGGATCAGCATGATGGACGGCCTCCTGTTCAGCCCCCTGGGCATGTCCCACGAGGACGCCGGCCTCATCGCCGCCGACTACCCGCTGGTGCTGCTCGGCGAGCGGGTGTTCTCCGACGACTACGACCACGTGACCATCCAGAACGTCGATGCCGCGCGCGATGCGACGGCGTTCCTGCTGGACGGCGGACGGAAGCGGATCGCACTCCTCGGGGCTCACGAGGGCGAGGTGGTCGGCTCCGCGGCCTTCCGCTACGCCGGATACCGCGAGGCGCTCGCCGCGGCCGGCGTGCCGCTCGATCCGAGCCTCGTGATCGCCTCTCAGGGGTGGCATCGCACCGATGGCGCCACGGCCATGCGCGTCGCACTCGAGCGCGGGGCTCGCTTCGACGGGCTGTTCGCCCTCAACGACGAGCTGGCTCTCGGCGCGCTCCGGGTGCTGCAGGCCGCCGGACTCAGGGTGCCCGAGGATGTGGCGGTCGTCGGCTTCGACAACCTCGACGAGGGCCAGTACGCCATGCCGAGCCTCACCACTGTCGATCCCGGGCGCCCTGCCATCGCCCAGGCGGCCGTCGACTCGCTCGTCGAGCGCATCGCCGCGGGCGTTCCCGAATCGGGTGCGGGGCGCCGCATCGAGGCGCCCTACCGGCTCATCGTCCGGGAGTCGGCCGACTTCGCTCGCGTTTCGGCTTGACAGCCGCCGCGCGCGGTTCTACCGTTTCTGCAACGTTGAATATGCAACGTTGAAAATCGGCAGAGCAGCCGGAATCGAGAGGCGATCAATGAAGAAGTCTTGGATGTCGGCAGTGGCGCTGGGCGTCGTCGCCGGCGTATCCCTGGCCGGATGCAGCGGACAGGGCGGTTCGGGTGAAGGCTCGAGCGGCGGCCCCGCCACCCTCACCTTCTGGCACGGCTACACCGAGGCGGACGGTGACGTCCTCCAGTCGATCATCGACGACTTCAACGCCTCGCAGGAGGACGTGAAGATCGAGACCGAGGTGAAGACCTGGGCGGTCATCGACGACACCCTCCTCACCTCGCTGTCGGGCGGCAACGGCCCCGACATCGTCGCCATGCCCGCCGAGCGCCTGCCCGTCTACGCCGCGAAGGACGCTCTCAAGTCGCTCGACGGCTTCTACGCCGACGGCGAGAACGCTGACGCGATCAACGACGCCGCTGCCGAGATGGAGGAGGTGGAGGGCTCCAAGTACGGCGTCCCCACAGGCTTCGTGCCCCTCTCGGTCTTCTACAACAAGGCCCTCTTCGCCGAGGCGGGCGTCACCGAGTTCCCCACCACGTGGGACGAGTGGGTGGCAACGGCCGAGAAGCTGACCATCGACGAGGACGGCGACGGGACGCCGGAGCAGTACGGGCTGGCCCTCGCCGACCACGAGACAGTCGCGAACGGCGTCTGGCCGAGCCTCTTCTACGGCAACGGCGGCGCCATCGTCGACGGAGGCGAGGCGGCCATCGACTCCCCGGAGAACGTGGAGGCCCTGACCTACTGGGCCGACGCCGTGAACACCGGCAAGATCAGCCCCACCGGTCTCTCCGGCATCGACACCGACGAGCTGTACTCGTCCGGCAAGGCCGCGATGACCATCGGCGGCCCGTGGATGTCCTTCGTCTCCGCCGACGCCGGCATCGACTACGGCATCGCGGCCATTCCGGCCGGCCCCGTCGACCAGGCCTCGTCCGCCATCGGCGTCTCCATGGCGGTGACGGCGCAGGCCGACGATGCGGCTCAGGCGGGAGCCGAGGCGTTCTTCTCCTACTTCTTCTCCCCCGAAGTCGCCGCCGAGTGGTCGCTGGGCTCCGGCTGGCCGCCGCTGACCGACGACGTCGACCCCGCCGCTGTCGCCGAGAACCCGACCGTCGCGGCGCTGACCGAGATCGCGCCGACCAGCCGTGCGCTGCTCCCCGGCGTGGTCAACAGCTCCGACGTGCTGGCCGCGATGGACGAGGCCACCCAGAAGGCGCTCGCCGGCGGGGACCCGGCCGAACTGCTCGCCGCGGCGCAGGAGAAGATCGAGGCGAGTCTCGCCGACTGAGCTCCACCCCGACCGAGACTCGAGGGGCCGCGGCGACGCCGTCGCGGCCCCTCCCCTTGCCGAGAGAGACACCGGAATGACCGCCACCCAGCAGCGGAGCCGCCCGTACCGGCCGCCCGCACCCCTCGGCGGGCGTCGTCGCCCACCGGGCGGGACACGGCGCCGGACCACAGCAGCGCTGTTCCTGGGGCCCGGACTGCTCATCCTGGCCCTCTTCACCGGCTGGCCCATGGTGTCGGCGCTGCGGCTCTCGTTCACCGACGCGAGCGGCTTCGGCCAGGAGGAGTTCGTGGGCCTCGACAACTACAGCCGCGTGTTCACCGATCCCCAGATCGTGCAGGCCCTCGGCAACACGGCGCTGTACGCGGTCCTGTTCACCCCGGCCGCCGTCGCCCTCGCACTCGCCCTAGCCCTGCTGCTCAACCGGACGGACCTGCTCGGCCGCGGGTTCTTCCGCACGGCCCTGTTCCTGCCGTTCATCGTCTCGCTCGCCGTCGCGGCCTTCGCCTGGCAGTACCTGTTGGACCCGCAGATCGGGCTCGTCAACTACTGGCTCCGCGGGGCGGGCATCCGCCTCGGCAACGTGCTCCAGGACCCTGTGCTCGCCATGCCGACCGTGGCGCTCGTCGCCGTGTGGAAGAGCTTCGGCTTCTACATGGTCATCTTCCTGGCGGGGCTTCAAGACATCCCGGGCAGCCTGTACGAGGCGGCCAAGATGGACGGCGCCGGCGCGTGGCGGCGCTTCGCCAGCATCACGCTTCCGCAGCTCGCCAACACGACGACGTTCGTGGTGATCGTCGCCCTGATCGCTGCGCTGCAGGCGTTCGACCAGATCTACGTCCTCACCGGAGGAGGCCCGTACCGGAGCACCCAGACGGTGGTGATGGAGATCTACGAGTCGGGGTTCAAAGACCTCGACCTGGGCTTCGCCTCGGCGCTCTCCTATGTGCTGCTCGTGATCACCCTGGTGCTGAGCCTGCTGCAGTTCCTGGTGGCCGGCCGCAGAGCGGAGCGCGACTGATGCGCCGCAACCGCACCCGCTCGCTGGTCCTGCGACTCGTCGGCGCGCTGCTCATGGCGGCCGCGACGTTCGCCCTGCTGCTGCCGGTGATCATCATCGTGCTGACGGCCTTCAAGCCCACCGCAGAGGTGAACGCGTTCCCGCCGACTCTCGCCCCGGGCACCTGGACCCTCGACAACTTCACGAGGATCTTCACCGAGCTGCCGTTCGCGCGGCTCATCGGCAACAGCTTCGTCTTCGCCGGCGGCGTCACCCTGTGCGCCCTGGTGTTCGACTCGCTGGTCGCCTACGCGCTCGCCCGGATCGACTTCGCGGGCAAGCGCCTCCTCCTGATCGCCATCATCGGCACGCTGATGATCCCGTTCCAGGCCACCCTCATCCCGGTGTACCAGCTGGTGGCCGACCTCGGCTGGGTCAACACCTTCGCGGGACTCATCGCGCCTCGCGCCGCCGACGCGTTCGGCATCTTCTTCCTGCGCCAGTTCTTCGTCTCGCTCCCCCAGGACTTGGACAGCGCCGCGCGGATCGATGGCGCCTCCGAGTGGCGGGTGTTCCGCAGCATCGTCCTGCCGAACGCGGTACCGGCGCTGCTCACGCTCGGCATCTTCACGTTCGTGAACAACTGGAACGACCTGCTCTGGCCGCTGATCTTCACCACCGATGCGGAGATGGGGACGATCACCTCCGGCCTCACGCTGCTGACCGGGCCCGGCGGGATCATCCCCTACGGCGTCATGATGGCCGGCTCGCTCATCGCGGTCCTGCCGCTGGCGATCCTGTTCCTGCTGGTTCAGCGCCGGTTCATCGAGAGCGTCGCGACGACGGGATTGAAATGACGACACCCTGGTTCCGCGACGGGCGGCTGCACTTCGCGCTCGGCATCGAGGACACCTTCGTCCCGCAGAGCCGCCCGGGCGAGCGCGCGATCGACGAGTACGAGCTGACCGAGCACTACGAGAGGTTCGACGCCGACTTCGCGCTCGCCGCCGACGTCGGCGCCGGGATGCTGCGCTGGGGCGTCCCCTGGTACCGGGTCGCGCCGACGCCGGATTCCCGGGACTGGGACTTCGTCGACCGGGCCGTCGCGTCGATGCACGACCACGGCATCCGCCCGATCATCGATCTGCTCCACTACGGGACACCGCTCTGGCTCGAGGGCCAGTTCGGCAACCCCGACTACCCGGAGCGGATCGCCGACTTCGCCGCAGCCTTCGCGGACCGCTACGGCGACACGGTCACCGACTACACGCCCGTCAACGAGCCGGTCATCCACGCCCTGTTCTCCGGCGAGTACGGCTACTGGCCCCCCTACGACACCGGAGCCGGCGGGTTCGCCCGGATGGCGGCGTCGCTCGCCCGCGGCTTCGTGCTGACACAGCGCCGGATCGCCGACAGCCTGGGCGACCGCGCGGTCTTCGTCCACGTCGACGCGGGGATGCGGTACGCCGGCGCCGTGGACGCAGCGGAGCACCGGGATCACGTCCGGCGGCTGGAGCTGCAGCGGTTCCTGGTCGAGGACCTGGTCACCGGTCGCGTCGGCCCCGATCACGAGCTGGCCCCCGGCCTGCTGGCGAGCGGCATGCGCGAGGCGGAGCTCTCGTGGTTCCAGGAGCGGGCCGTCGCGCCGGACGTCATGGGCGTCAACTACTACCCCCTGCACTCCACGGAGGTCTTCGAGGAGGGGGTCACCCATGGCGGCGGCTTCGCCGATCCCCGCCCCGCCCTCGACGGGGGAGTGGAGGGGCTCACCGACGTGCTGCGCACCTGGGCGGACCGCTACGGTGCACCCGTGATGGTCACGGAGACGTGCGTGACCGGTTCCGTCGAGGAGCGCATCCGCTGGATGGACGACTCGGTCGCGGCGGTCCGCAGGCTGAAGGCGGACGGTCTCGACGTCGTCGGGTACACCTGGTGGCCGCTGTTCGACATGTACGAATGGACGTACCGGCACAGCACCGCTCCCCGCGCCGACCACCTCCTCACCATGGGCCTGTTCGACCTCGTCGAGACCGAGCACGGACTCGCCCGCCGCCGCACCCCGGTCGCCGACCGGTTCCGACACCACGCCACAGCCGACGCCGCATCCGCGGCCCCGTCCCGATAAGGAACAGCCCTTGCTCCACGCACGCCTCACCGTCAGCCCCAAGGTGCCGATCGGCGCGATCGACCGCCGCCTGTTCGGCTCCTTCGTCGAGCACCTGGGACGGGCCGTCTACACGGGCATCTACGAGCCGGGCCATCCGACTTCCGACGAGCGCGGGTTCCGCGCCGACGTGCTCGACCTCGTGCGGGAGCTGGGCGTCACCACAGTCCGCTACCCCGGGGGCAACTTCGTCTCCGGCTTCAAGTGGGAGGACAGCGTCGGGCCCGTCGAGGAGCGGCCGCGCCGGCTGGATCTCGCGTGGCACTCCACCGAGACCAATGAGGTGGGTCTGCACGAGTTCAGCGATTGGCTGACCGCCGCAGGCAGCGAGCTGATGCTCGCGGTCAACCTCGGCACCCGCGGCACCGCCGAGGCGATCGAGCTCCTCGAGTACGCCAACGTCCCGTCCGGCACGGCGCTCGCCGACCAGCGCGCCCGCAACGGCCGGTCGGCTCCCTTCGACGTGCGCATGTGGTGCCTCGGCAACGAGCTCGACGGCCCGTGGCAGCTCGGCCACCGCTCCGCCGAGGACTACGGGAAGCTCGCGTCCCGGACCGCCAAGGCGATGCGGATGATCGACCCCGACCTGCAGCTCGTCGCGTGCGGATCGTCCGGCGCGTCGATGCCCACCTTCGGCGAGTGGGAGCGGGTGGTGCTCACCCACACCTACGACGATGTCGACTTCATCTCCTGCCACGCCTACTACGAGGTGCGCGACGACCTCGGCAGCTTCCTCGCGTCGGGGGTCAACATGGACCGCTTCATCGAGAGCGTCGTGGCGACTGCCGACCACGTGAAGGCGGTCAAGGGCAGCAGCAAGACGATCAACATCTCGTTCGACGAGTGGAACGTCTGGTCCATTGACAGGTTCGAGAAGGTCGACAAGATCACGGGCATCGACAACTGGCCTGTGGCACCGCGGCTGCTGGAGGACGAATACACCGTCGCCGACGCTGTGGTCGTCGGCGGGCTCCTCATCTCCCTGCTCAAGCACGCCGACAGGGTGACCAGCGCGTCACTCGCCCAGCTGGTGAACGTGATCGCGCCGATCATGACCGAGCCGGGCGGGGCCGCCTGGCGGCAGACGACCTTCTTCCCGTTCGCCCTCACCTCCGCACACGCGCGCGGAACCGCGATCGACCTCTCCATCGACTCTCCGACCTACGACACCCTGCTGCACGGCGAGGTGCCCGTGGTGGACGGCGTCGGCGCTCTCGGCGAGGACGGGCGGATCGCGGTGTACCTCGTCAACAGGTCCGAGACCGAGCAGGTGGAGGTGCGCATCGCGCTCCCGGCCGAAGGTCTTGCCGCGTCGGCGGTCACCCTCGCCGACGACGACATCTGGGCCACCAACACGGCGGAGCGGCCGAATCGGGTCACGCCCTCGGCCAACACCTCCGTCGTCCAGGACGGGGCGGAGCTCACCATCGTGCTGCCCCCGGTCTCCTGGACCGAGGTGCTGCTCGAGTCCCCGCCGGCCTGACCGGCGGGGCGGAACGCGAGCCGGAGTGTGGCCCGGCTCGCGTTCCCTGCCCTCGAGCCCGAGGACCACCGGCGAGCAGCGCCTGTCGGCACCCCACCAGAATGGGGCGATGTCGCGCACCCATCCCACCCGAATGCCGGAACTGATGTCGCGGGACCGGCGGGAGCTCGACGAGCTGCTCGACTCGACGCTCGTGGCTTCCGTCGCCTACACCGCCGAGGACGGCACGCCCTCCGTCCTCCCGACAGGCTTCGCCCGCTGGGGCGACAGCATCGTGATCCACGGCTCGACCGGCTCCCGGTGGATGCGTCTCGCCTCCGGCACGCCGGCGGCGGTGTCGGTGACCGCGGTCGACGGCATCGTCGTCGCTCGATCCGCCTTCGAGTCGTCGCTGCTGTATCGGAGCGC
>DATCMN010000480.1:0-3783 GCA_036563405.1 Naasia sp.
GATCCGCAGCCGGAAGCCGGCACCGCCGCCTCGGCGCCGGTCGTCGTGCCCTCCACCGCGGTGCCGCCGCAGCTCGCCCAGGCCTTCGCGGCCGCCGCGCCCGCCGCGCAGCCTCTCGCCGAGCCGGAGCCGGCGGCGGCAGCCGAAGCCGTGCGGGCGGCCGGCACAGCCGGGATCGGCGGCGCGCCGACCTCCGCGGTAGCTTCGGCCGCCGCTGCCGTCGCGGTGGCGGCCGCCCCACCGGCGGCCATGGGCGGCACGGCTGCCGGCGCGCCCGGGACGCCTGCCGCCGACGAGCGCGCGGCTCCGGCCGCAGTCGAGCACGCGACGGGCGCGGGCCGTGGGGCCACGCCCGCCACGCCCGCCACCCCGGCCCAGCCCGCCGTTCCCGGCGGTTCGGGCCCGGCCGCTCCCGCCGTGCCGGCGACGCCCGCCACGCCGTCCTCGAGCGCAGCACCTGCTGCGGTGTCGGCGCGTGCCGCAGCGGCGTGGGGGCTGCCCGCCGCCGAGCTCGCGCCCCTCGTCGGCGCGGAGGCGCTCCCCGTGGTCCCTGCCGCTGTCGCCGAGGCGGCTCCCGCTGTCGCCGCGCCCGGATCCGCCCTCGCGGCGGCCGCAGCGGGGCTGACCGCCGCACCGTCCACGGCTCCGACAGCTCCGGCCGCGCCTGTCGTCGTCGCTGCGCCGCCCGCACCTGCCCCGCCGCCGCTGCCGCAGCAGCTCGCGGGCCCGATCCTCGACCTCCGCACCGCGGCGCCGGGTGAGCATGTCGTCGTGGTGCGCGTCGCGCCCGACAATCTCGGCCCGGTCACCGTGCGCGCGTCCGTGACCGCGGACGGGATGCGCGTCGAGCTGTTCGCGCCGACCGACCAGGCTCGCGACGCGCTGCGCACGATCCTGCCCGACCTGCGCCGCGACCTCGCCCAGTCCGGCCCGGGCACGAGCCTCGGGCTGGGGTCCGGCGACGCCGGCTCCGGAAGCGGTGCCGGCTCGCGCGGCGACCGCCGCGACAGCCCCGCCCCGGCGCCCTACGCGACGTCCCTCCCGTCCGTCCCGCAGCGCGCCGCCCACGCGGCGGATCCGCGCTCCGTCCTCGATGTCCTCGCCTAGGAGAGCGCCATGCCCGTCGATTCCATAGCCCCTCCCCGCACCTCGATCAACTCGGGCGACCCCACGACGGTCCGCGCGCCCAAGCAGACGATGGACGGGGAGATGTTCCTGTCCCTCCTCGTCACGCAGCTGCGCTACCAGGACCCCAGCTCGCCGATGGACTCGGGCGCCATGATCCAGCAGACGGCGCAGCTCGCGTCGATGGAGCAGCTCACCTCGCTCAACGACGTGTCGCAGGACTCGTACGCGCTGCAGCAGAGGATCGCCGCGGCCTCGATCATCGGCCAGCAGGTGTCCTACGTCGGCTCGGACGGGAAGACGGTCACCGGCACCGCGACGAGCGTCTCGTTCGCGGGCGGCTCGCCCACCGTCAAGGTCGGCGACGTGTCCGTGCCCCTCGCCGACCTCACAGCCTTCGCCCAAGCCTCCGCCGCGCCGGCACCTGTCGCGCCGCCGGCGTCCCCGACTCCCACCGCATAGCCACCTGCCAGAGAAAGGCACCTCCCATGCTTCGTTCGCTCTACTCCGGGATCTCCGGACTCCGTGCCCACCAGACCATGCTGGATGTCACGGGCAACAACATCGCCAACGTCAACACCACCGCCTTCAAGGGCAACAGCGTCGTCTTCCAGGACACGCTGTCCCAGATGGTGTCGGGCGCGACCCTGGCCGGCGCCGACATCGGCGGCAGCAACCCGTCGCAGGTCGGCCTCGGCGTGCAGGTCGCCGGCATCGCCACCAACCTGACCCAGGGCTCCACCCAGTCCACGGGGCGCAACACCGACATGATGATCTCCGGTGACGGCTACTTCGTCACGCGGGCCGGCGGCGAGACGCTGTACACCCGCGCAGGCTCCTTCGACTGGGATTCGCTCGGCCGGCTCACCTCGTCGGACGGCGGCCTGCTCCAGGGCTGGACCGCCGTGCACGGCGCGATCACCCCCGGCGGCGCGGTCGGACCCATCCAGATCCCGCGCGGCACGGTGAGCCCGGCGAAGGAGACCACCCTCGCGGCAGTGTCCGGCAATCTGCCCTCCGACGCGGTCGACGGCGATCAGATCAAGCGCGACGTGCAGGTCTTCGACGAGGTCGGCAACGCGCGCACCCTGTCGCTCACCTTCACCTTCGACGACTCGGACGGCAGCTGGGGCATGTCCGCCACCGACGGCACCGACACCGAGACGGGGACCCTCGAGTTCACCGGCGGCGTGGCGGGCGGCGACACCTCGATCACCGTCGGCGGCGTGACCCTCGACCTCACCACGGTGTCCGGGTACGCGCAGCTGAAGACCGTCGGCATCGTCCGGCAGGACGGGCAGCCCGCGGGCTCCCTGCAGTCGTTCAACATCTCGGCGGACGGCACCCTGGTCGGCTCGTTCAGCAACGGCGCCACCGAGCCCCTCGCCCGCCTCGCCCTCGCCACCTTCGTGAACCCGAGCGGCATGGAGAAGGCGGGCAGCTCCTCCTTCCGCGCCTCGGTCAACTCGGGCGACCCGGTGCTCGGCGTCGCAGGCTCCGACGGCTTCGGCTCCCTCGCCGGCGGCGCGCTCGAGATGAGCAACGTCGACCTCTCCGCCGAGTTCACCAACCTGATCGTCGCCCAGCGCGGCTTCCAGGCGAACGCGCGCATCATCACCACCTCCGACGAGGTGCTGCAGGAGCTCACGAACCTCAAGCGGTAGCGCCGTCCGGCACGCCGCGTGATCGTCCGGATGGCGATCGCGCGGCGTGTCGCGAGCGGAAGTGCCTACAAGAGGGGTATCTGCAGGGCCTGTCCGGCCCTAACGCGGCGCGCCGCGGTGCCGATTGTCTCCTCTGTCACGACCTTTCGCGGCCCCACGGACGGGGTCGCACGTGGCAGCCCACGGATGGGGGAATTCATGATCGTGCTGACGCGCCTCAACGGAGTCACGTTCGCCGTCAACCCGGACCTGATCGAGCGTGCTCAGGCCAACCCGGACACGAGCATCGTCCTCGTCGACGGAACCTCCTTCATCGTCCAGGAGGGCGTCGAGGAGGTCATCGACCTCGTCGCGCGGTACCGCGCGAAGGTCATCGCGCTCGCCTCCTCGATGAGCGTCGACACGGACACTCCCCGCCGCGCCACTCTCGGCGTCGTGGAGGGAGACCGCGCCCGCACCCGGAAGGGAGCGCGCTGATGGATCCCGCCACCATCATCGGCATCGTGATGGCGTTCGGTGCGCTGCTCGCGATGATCTTCATGGAGGGCGCGAGCCCGTCCGCCCTTATCCTGCCGGCCCCCATGATCCTCGTGTTCGGGGCCAGCTTCGCCGTCGCCATCGCCAGCACGACCCTGCCCGACTCGATCCAGGCGCTCAAGGCGCTGCCCCGCGCGTTCCTCGGCAAGGTGACGCCGCCCCGGAAGGTCATCGACCAGCTGGTCGAGCTCGCCGAGGTGGCCCGCCGCAACGGCCTGCTCGCCCTCGAGGCCGAGGCGGAGAAGGTCACCGACCCGTTCCTCAAGCGCGCGCTGCAGAACATCGCGGACGGCGTGGACGGCGACGACCTCCGCATCATGATGGAGGACGAGGCCGCCACCCGTGAGCGGAGCGGCCGCGCCGCCGCCAAGTTCTACAACGCCCTCGGCGGCTTCGCGCCGACCATCGGCATCATCGGCACCGTCGTGTCCCTGACCCACGTGCTCGAGCAGCTCTC
>DATCMN010000483.1:0-3154 GCA_036563405.1 Naasia sp.
GTGAGGCCCCTCGCACCGCGCGACGGGTGCACGCACCGCGCGAAACACGCGCCCGGTGCTACCGCCCCGTCTCGTCGACCGGCGCGGCAGCCACCGCGCGGAAGAGGGCGAGCGCCGGACCGGGCAGGCGGAACTCGTCGCCGGGGGAGAGGCGGTCGCCTTCCGCGGCGTCGTCGGCGCTCGTCCAGAGCAGCTCGTACGCGCCGACGTCGTCGTGCGCGGGCAGGGTCGGAGCGCAGTCGCGCTCGCTGCCGTTGATGATCAGGAGCACGCGGTTCGCGTCCTCCGTCTCGGGCGTCGAGGATGCCACGTACTGGATGCAGCGCGCGCCCGGGTCGTGCCAGGCGTGCGAGGTCATCGGTCCGCCGTCCTCGCCGTACCAGCTCAACTCCGACGCGCTCGGAGTGCGGGTGTGCGGCACCGAGTAGCGGGAGGGCCGGAGCGCCGGGTTCTCCCGCCGGAGCCGGAGCAGCTTCGTCGTCACCTTGCGGAGATCCTGCTGCCAGAGGGAATGCTGCCAGGACATCCAGGTCAGCTCGCTGTCGTGGCAGTACGGGTTGTTGTTGCCCTGCTGGCTGCGGCCGAACTCGTCGCCCGCGGTGAGCATCGGGATGCCCGCCGAGAGGAGCAGGGTGCCGAGCAGGTTGCGCATCGCGCGGCGGCGGGCCGACAGGATGCGCTGATCGCGCGTCGCGCCCTCCACGCCGAAGTTGAAGGACCTGTTGTTGTCGGTGCCGTCCCGGTTCTGCTCGCCATTGCCCAGATTGTGCTTGGTGTCGTAGGCGGTGAGGTCGGCGAGGGTGAAGCCGTCGTGCGCGGTCACGAAGTTGACGGAGGCGAGAGGGCCGCGCTCCTTCGCGAAGGTGTCCGCGGACCCGGCGAGCGCCGTCGCCAGCTTGCCCGTGCTGCCGGCCCGGTGCTCACCCCGGCGTGCGGCTGCGAGGTCGCTCAGCCAGAAGTCGCGCACAGTGTCGCGGAACCTGTCGTTCCACTCGCTCCAGCCGGGCGGGAAGTGCCCCGTCTGCCAGCCCTCGAAGCCCACATCCCACGGCTCGGCGATCAGCTTCACGCCCTGCAGGGCGGGGTCGTCGCGCAGGCCGGTGAGCAGCGGATGCTCGGGGTCGAAGCCGCCGCGCTCGTCGCGGCCCAGGGTGACGGCCAGGTCGAAGCGGAAGCCGTCGATCTGCACCTCGTTCGCCCAGTAGCGGACGGAGTCGAGCACCATCCGGACGGGAGCCTCCTGGCTGAAGTCGAGCGAGTTGCCGCAACCGGTCGTGTCGACGTAGACGCCGGCTGTCGCCTGCCGGTAGTAGGAGGAGTTGTCGATGCCGCGGAAGCTGGTGCGGGGGCCGCCGAGGCCCTCCTCCGCGGTGTGGTTGTACACGACATCGAGGAACACCTCGATCCCCGCCTCGTGCAGCAGCCGCACCATGCCCTTGAACTCGCGGAGCACCGCGGCCGGGCCCGCCTTCTGGGCCGCGGTCGACGCGTAGCCGGGGTGCGGGGCGAAGTAGGAGAGGGAGTTGTAGCCCCAGTAGTTGGTCCGGCCCTGGGCGACGAGTCGCCGCTCGCTGGCGAACGCCTGGACGGGGAGCAGCTCGACGGCCGTGATGCCGAGATCCCGCAGATAGCCGACCGTGTGGTCGTTGGCGAGCCCCGCATAGGTGCCGCGCAGCTCGCGGGCGAGCCCCGGGCTCAGCTTCGTGAGGCCTTTCACATGCGTCTCGTAGACGACTGTCGTGTCCAGGGGGACCGCCGGCTTGGTGGTTCCCGCCCAGTCGAACGACTCGTCCGTGACGACGCTCCGCCAAGTGCTCGGCGTGATGCGCGACACTCCGCGCGCGTACGGGTCGAGCAGCACCGTGGACGGGTTGAACGTGTTGCCGGGACCGGGAGGACCGGACACCCGGACCCCGTACGCCCGGCCGGGCGTCAGCAGCGGGCTCCGACCGGACCAGACGCCGTCGGCGTCGCGCACGAGCGGAACCGTCGCGGTGATCCAGTGCGGGTCGGCGTCGTCGAAGAGGCAGAGCTCGACGGCGTCCGCCGTGCCGCTCCAGATTCGCAGCTCGCCGCCGTCGGCACCGGCGCGGACCCCCAAGTCGCGAAGGTGGTCTCCGCCGGTCATGCGCCTAATCTATGGGGTCGTGGCTGTCTACCTGGATCACGCCGCCACCACCCCGATCCTGCCGGAGGTGCTCGAGGCGTACACCGAGGCTCTCGCGGTGGTCGGGAATCCGGCCTCCGTGCACGCCGCGGGCCAGGGTGCGCGGCGGATGCTCGAGGAGGCGAGGGAGCGGCTGGCAGCCGCCCTGGGCTGTGATCCTGTCGAGGTGGTGCTCACCTCCGGTGGCACGGAGTCGATCAACACGGCCCTCAAGGGGATCTGGTGGGCGCGGACGGCCGCCGGGGCGCCGCCCCGCATCGCCGCCCCGGCGGCAGAGCACCATGCCACGGTGGACGCCCTCGCCTGGCTGGCGGCGCGCGAGGGCGCCGAGATCGTCGACGTGCCGGTCGACGGCGACGCCCGGATCCTGCCCGGACCGCTGGAGGGGGCGCTCGCCGGGGGAGCGGCGCTCGCCACGGCGATGTGGGCCAACAACGAGGTCGGCACCGTCTCCGACGTCGCCGCGCTCGCGGCCGTCGCGGAAGGGCACGGCGTCCCCCTGCACATCGACGCGGTGGCGGCGCTCGGCGCGATCCCCGTCGACTTCCGGGCGTCGGGGGCTGCCGCCCTGAGCGTCTCCGCGCACAAGGTCGGCGGCCCGGTGGGTGTCGGCGCGCTCGTCGTCGGTCGGCGCACGGCCGCCGAACCCCTGCTGCACGGCGGCGGCCAGCAGCGCGGCATCCGGTCCGGCACGCAGGACGTGGCGGGCGCCGTCGCGTTCGGGCTGGCAGCGACCCTCGCCGTGGAGCGGCGGGCCGCTTCCGCCGCGCGGGTCGCGGCCCTGCGGGACGAGCTGGTGCGGGGCGTCCGGTCGGCGATCCCCGACGCGGTGCTGCGCGGTCCCGAGCCGGGTCCGGAGCGCCTCCCCGGCAACGCGCACTTCACCTTCCCCGGCTGCGACGGCGACTCCCTGCTCTTCCTCCTCGACACGGCGGGCATCGCCGTCAGTACAGGAGCCGCCTGCCAGGCGGGGGTGGCGGAGCTCTC
>DATCMN010000485.1:0-1732 GCA_036563405.1 Naasia sp.
CTCGCCTCCGACCGGCACTCCTACCTGCTCGCCGAAGGCTTCGAGGACGGCCTGGACGAGAGCGAGCTCGAGCTCCGGCGCCAGCTCCTGGCCTTCGCCGAAGGAGTTCGGAGGGGCGCACGGGAGACCTCGTCCTGGCCGCACGTCGAGTACGCGCTCAAGGAACTCGGCCTGGGGCACCGCGCCGACTGACTCCATCGGCTGCGGTCGGCTAGGAGACGGCGGCCCCGTCCTGCCGCGCCCAGCCGATCGCCGGGGCGATGTGCTCCGCGATGGTGCCCAGCAGGTGGGCGTTGTAGTCGACGCCCAGCTGGTTCGGCACTGTGACGAGGAGGGTGTCCGCCGCCGCGACCGCCGCATCCTTCGCCAGCTCGCGCGCGATGTGGTCCGGCGAGCCGACATAGGTCTTGCCGAACCGGGCGAGGCCGCCGTCGAGGTAGCCGACCTGGTCCTCGCTGCCCTCCTCCGCCATCCCTCCGAAGTAGAGGCGGTCGCGGTCGTCGGTGATCGGCAGGATGCTGCGGCTCACCGACACCCGGGGCTGGCGCTGCCAGCCGGCCGCCTTCCACGCCTCGCGGTAGAGGGCGATCTGCTCCGCCTGCAGCTCGTCGAAGGGCACGCCGGTGTCCTCGGTGAGGAGGGTGCTGCTCATCAGGTTCATGCCCTGCTCGGCCGTCCACGTCGCCGTGCCACGCGTGCCGGAGCCCCACCAGATCCGTTCCGGCAGCCCCTCGCTGAGCGGCTGGACAGGCAGGGGTTGGCTGACCCCGGTCATCTGGGGATTCGACATCGCGACGCCCGCGCCGTCGATCGCGGCACGGAAGACCTCCGTGTGCTGCCGCGCCATGTCGGCGTCGGTTTCCCCTTCTCCCGGCACATAGCCGAAGGAGGCGCTCCCGTTGAGTGCGGTCTCGGGTGAGCCGCGGGAGATGCCGAGCTGCAGGCGCCCGCCGCTGATCAGGTCGGTGATCGCCGCCTCCTCCGCCATGTACAGCGGGTTCTCGTACCGCATGTCGATGACGCCGGTGCCCAGTTCGATGCGGGACGTGCGTGCTGCGGCTGCGGCCAGCAGCGGGAAGGGCGAGGCGAGCTGCCGCGCGAAATGGTGCACCCGGTAGTAGGCGCCGTCGATCCCCAGCTCCTCGGCGGCGACGGCGAGCTCGATGGACTGCAGGTAGGAGTCGCTCGCGGTGCGGACCAGCGAGCCGCGGGACGGCTGCCAGTGTCCGAAGGAGAGGAACCCGATGCGCTTGGTCACGCTCCTCTCAGCGCGCGGGGCGCCGACGCTATTCCGCAGGCGGTTCGGGCACCTCGGAAGCGATGTTCGGGACAGGGCGGGCGAAGAACACGCGGGAGAACCCGTCCTCCGTCTGCCGTCCCGTCTCGTGGAATCCGCGGCGGGGGTAGAAGGCCAGGTTCTCGACCATCAGCTCGTGGGTGTAGAGCCGCACCTCGGGGAGTCCGGCGCGGCGGGCGTCCTCCTCGGCGAGGTCGAGGAGTCGCGTTCCGAGACCGGTCCTGCGCTCGGAGGCCGCCACGGCGACGTTCTCGACGAGCACATGATCCGGGTGCAGCGACGACACCAGCAGACCGACGATCCGGCTCCCCCGCCGCGCGACCCGTGCACGCCCGGCGGCGACGATGGCCGCGTAGTCGTCGCCCAGAGGGCCGGGCGGGTGCCCGATGCGCTCGATGTACGGCTCGTACGCCTCGCGCACGAGCGCCTCGATAG
>DATCMN010000499.1:0-4279 GCA_036563405.1 Naasia sp.
CCGTGGTGCGGATCCTCTTCGCTCCCGCGTTCCTGTGGCTGCTGCTCGCCGATGCGGGCGAGGGCGGCACCCTCCGCTGGATCGCGACGGCGCTGTTCGTCGTCGGCATCGCCACCGACGGGGTGGACGGCGTCATCGCCCGGCGCCGCAACCTGGTCACGAACGTCGGCATCCTGCTCGACCCGATCGCCGACAAGGTGCTCACGGGCGGCGCCCTCGTGGGCCTGTCCATCCTCGGCGAGCTGCCCTGGTGGGTGACGGTGCTGATCCTCGTCCGCGAGCTGGGGATCACCGTGTTCCGCTTCAGCGTCCTCCGCGACAGGGTCATCCCGGCGTCGCGCGGCGGGAAGCTGAAGACGGTCGTGCAGTCGGTCGCCCTGTCGGTGCTCCTCGCGCCGCTCCCCGCCACCGCGGCCGCGCTCGGCTGGGACGGCGCTGTGCCGTGGATCGTGGGCGCCGGGGTCGCGCTGATCGCCGCCGCGCTGATCCTCACCGTCGTGACGGGCATCGACTACCTCGTGCAGGCGTACCGGCGGAACCGGTGACCGCGGCCGCCGACCTGCTCGCGGAGCTGGGTCGTCGCGGCTGGACCCTGGCGGTCGCGGAGTCCCTCACCGGGGGTGCACTGGCGGACGGCATCGTGGGCGTGCCGGGCGCGTCCGCCGTGTTCCGCGGCGGAATCGTCGCCTACGCCACCGACCTGAAGACCGCGCTGCTCGGCGTGGACTCCGGGCTGCTCGCGCTCCGCTCGCCCGTCGACCCGGAGGTGGCCACCCGGATGGCGGCCGGCGTCCGGGTCGCCTGCGGCGCGGATGTCGGCATCGCCACCACGGGGGTCGCCGGACCGGATCCGCAGGACGGCCATCCGGTGGGGGAGGTCCATGTCGCGGTCGTCACGCCGGCCGGCTCGGCGGTGCGCAGCCTTCGCCTCGCCGGGGGGCGCCCGGAGATCCGCTCGGCGGCCGTCGCGGAGGCTCTCCGGCTCGCCTGGGACACCATCGTCCTTGAGTCGGAATAGCTCAGGTTTCGTGCGCGTTACGAATGATGTGTTCACACGCAATACACACCGCGGCCCGGCCGGGTTTCCGATCCGGCGGCGGTATGGTCTATCAACCAGCGACAACCGGACACAGGCAGGGAGGGACAAGTGGTTCTAGTTCGTCAGGAGCTCGGCGATGTTCTGCGGGACTTCCGTCTGCAGAAGGGTCGCACCCTCCGGCAGGTGGCCAGCAAGGCCAGCGTCGCACTCGGCTATCTCAGTGAGGTCGAGCGCGGGCAGAAGGAGGCCTCGAGCGAGATCCTCGCCTCGGTGGCCGACGCCCTCGACACCCCGATCTCGGTGATCATGCGCGAGGTGGGCGACAGGCTCGCCGTCCTCGAAGGCATCGACGTCATACCCGACACCTTGCCAGCCGACTTCGGCGAGCGGTTCGAGAACGACGCGTTCACCGCCGACCTGGTGGCCCGCTGACCTTCCCTCGGCAGTCCGGCTCCACGAAGACGCCCCGCTCCGGCGGGGCGTTCCTCGTTAACCGGCGCACGGCTGCCGCCCCGGTGCGGGTCCCGCCGCCGGAGCCCCCGCCCCGGCCGGCCGGTCGACCGCCCGTGGGTAATGTGTCGGGGTGCGTCTGAGCGAGTTCCGCGTCGCGGTCACCGAGGAGTTCGGCGACGCGTATGGCCGCGCCCTCGTCCGCGAATTCGTCCTCGACGACTACGCACAGACAGCGGAGGAGGCACTGGCGGCAGGCCGTGCACCCGGCGACGTGTGGCTCGCGCTGTGCCGCGCGCAGCAGGTGCCGCGGGAGCGCTGGCACGGGCGCGGCCTGCGCGATCCGAAGGCCTGACCGCGCCGACCCGCGTCCGGTCGCCGACGTCCGGGCGGCGCGCGCGCCGACACGCCGCGCACCTCTCGAAGATACTTTCGAACGGTCGTAGAGTCCTCACCAGGAGCTCGAGAGGGGCCGTTCCCCACCGGTTTCCGGCAGTGCCGACCGATGTCGGACGTGCCGCATACCGTACAGAACGACCCGGCGAGAGCCCACTGCCTTGTCGGTCCGCGCGGCCATCCGGCCGGAGCGGGCGACAGCCTACAGGCGCCCACCTTCGATGATCAGGAGTCCTCATGCCTTCAGCATCCGACCGCGAGAAGTCCCTCGAGACGGCACTCGCCCAGATCGACCGCCAGTTCGGCAAGGGGTCCGTGATGCGCCTCGGCAGCGAGGAGCGCGCACCCATCGAGGTGATCCCGACGGGCTCCATCGCGCTCGACGTCGCACTCGGCATCGGGGGTCTGCCCCGGGGCCGCATCGTCGAGATCTACGGCCCGGAGTCGTCGGGTAAGACCACGCTCACCCTGCACGCGATCGCGAACGCGCAGCGCAACGGCGGCATCGCGGCGTTCATCGACGCCGAGCACGCGCTCGACCCCGAGTACGCCAAGAAGCTCGGCGTCGACATCGACTCCCTCCTCGTGTCGCAGCCGGACACCGGTGAGCAGGCCCTCGAGATCGCCGACATGCTCGTGCGCTCCGGCTCGATCGACCTCGTCGTCATCGACTCGGTGGCCGCGCTGGTGCCCCGACAGGAGCTCGAGGGCGACATGGGCGACTCCCACGTCGGCCTGCAGGCGCGGCTGATGTCCCAGGCGCTCCGCAAGCTGACCGGTGGCCTCAGCCAGACCAAGACCACCGCGATCTTCATCAACCAGCTGCGCGAGAAGATCGGCGTGTTCTTCGGCAGCCCGGAGACCACCGCGGGCGGCAAGGCCCTCAAGTTCTACGCCTCGGTGCGCCTCGACATCCGCCGCATCGAGACGCTCAAGGACGGCGCCGACGCCGTCGGCAACCGGACGCGCGTCAAGGTCGTCAAGAACAAGATGGCGCCGCCGTTCAAGCAGGCCGAGTTCGACATCCTCTACGGCGTCGGCATCAGCCGCGAGGGCAGCCTCATCGACTTCGGCGTCGAGCACAACATCGTCAAGAAGTCGGGCGCCTGGTACACCTACGACGGCGACCAGCTGGGCCAGGGCAAGGAGAACGCCCGCAACTTCCTGCTGAACAACCCGGCCATCGCCAACGACATCGAGCAGAAGATCCTCGGCAAGCTGGGCGTCGGCGCCGCAGGCGTAGCCGCCGCCGCAGCGGCCGCAGGCGACGCCGGAGGAACAGTGTCGATCGAGCCGAAGCTCGCCGCCCGGAAGGCGGCAGGGGCCTGATGACCGGCGACCCGGACTGGGTCGCCCCGGTCGTCCCTCTGTTCGGGGGGAGCCGGGCGGGCGCGGAGGAATCCGCCCCGCCCGGTCTCGCCCGCGGCAGGCATCCCGCCGGGAGCGGGCTCCGCTCGTCCGGCCGGACTTCCGCCCGCGGGAGCGATCCCGAGAGCGGCATCGCCGAGGGGGAGCCGCGTGGCCGGGACCCGGAGAAGCTCGCCGAGCGTCAGGCGAAGCGCGCACGCAACGTGGGCGTCTCCGCCCTCACCCGGCGCGGACTCTCCGTCGCCGAACTCCGCGACACCCTGGAGAAGCGGGGCATCGACGCCGACCAGATCGAGGCCGAGCTCGAGCGCCTGCAGGAGTCCTCGTACCTCGACGACGCCCGCCTTGCGGAGGCCGTGGTCCGCACGGAGACCGAGCGCAAGGGCAAGGGTCGAGGCGCCATCGCGGCCGAGCTCCGGCGGCGCCGGGTGGACGCGGAGGCGATCGAGTCGGCTCTCGAAACCCTCGACGAGGACGATGAGCGCGCCCGGGCCATCGACGTGGCGCAGCGCCGCGCCCGGCAGCTGGGCAGCCTGCCTCCCGACGTGGCCCGCCGCCGGCTCGCGGCGTTCCTCCAGCGCCGGGGCTTCGGCGGATCGACCCTGCAGGATGCGCTGAGCGCGGCGCTGCCGCGGTCCGGCGGCCCCTCCGCATCGGGCGTCCGCTTCGACACGGACCTCGACCCCGACGACGACTGACGGCGCACGGCTGCGCCCGCCGGGCCGAGCGCCTCGGCG
The DNA here is from genome assembly GCA_036563405.1 of Naasia sp. Lineage (GTDB taxonomy): Bacteria > Actinomycetota > Actinomycetes > Actinomycetales > Microbacteriaceae > Naasia. The sequence goes on from DATCMN010000499.1 coordinate 3,991, forward strand.
ACGGACCAGCTGCCCGCGGCGGAATTACACTGGCCGATCATGACCCTCACCGCTCCGACGCCCGAGACCGAGGCGCCCGCCCGGCCGCGCACCTACGAGGTCCGCACGTTCGGCTGCCAGATGAACGTGCACGACTCCGAGCGGCTGAGCGGGTCCCTCGAGGCGGCCGGCTACGTTCCCGCGGACGGCGAGGAGCCCGACGTCGTCGTCCTCAACACCTGCGCGGTTCGGGAGAACGCCGACAACAAGCTCTACGGCAACCTGGGGCACCTCGCGTCGGTCAAGCGGC
>DATCMN010000506.1:0-5595 GCA_036563405.1 Naasia sp.
GGGTGGGGTCCTTCGGAAGGTCCTGGTTGTGGTCCGCGATCACGGTGCGGACCTCGCCGAGGGTGCCGGCGTCGATGATCTCGTGGATGCGGCGCATGTGCGGCAGGAACCGCGTCCACATCGCCTCGAGGGTCAGCAGTCCCCGCTCCGCGGCGAGCGCCGTCACCGCACGGGCTTCGGCGGCGTTGAGGGTGAACGGCTTCTCGACCAGCACGTGCTTGCCGGCCTCGAGCGCGAGGAGCGCGGCCTCGACGTGGCCGGGGTGCGGGGTCGCGATGTAGACGATGTCGACGTCCGGGTCCGCGACGAGGTCGGCGTAGCTCGGGTGCCGGTTCGGGATGCCGAATCTGTCCCCGAAGGCATCGGCGGACTCCTGCGATCGGCTGCCTACCGCCACGGCCTGCAGCCCTGCGACCGCCAGGTCCTTGGTGAACGCCGCGGCGATGCCGCCTGTGGCGAGGATTCCCCAGCCGATGCCGTCCGCCATGGTGACCTTCCGTCGTAGGAGCAGTGCGGTCCCACCCTAGCGACGGGCGGCGGAGCGGCGGGCGCCCCGCGATCCGGCTACCGCTGCAGGAGCCGGGTCAGCACTCGACCCAGCGGGCCGACGCGCGGGTGAACGACGGGGATTCGTCCGGCACCCCGCCGTGTGTCATCGCGAACGCGATGCACGCGTCCTCCAGCGGTCCGGTGCTGTCCGGGCGGTAGAGCGAGGCGCGATGCTCGGGCGAGTCCCACCACTTCTCGGCGACGATCGCCGCGGTGTTCCCGGTGCCGCCCGCGAGGTTGCCGTCGCAGCCGGCGACGGGGAGGCCGTCGCTGCGCGCCGTGCCGTCGTGGCCCCATGCGCTGGCGGGATCGGTGCTCGGGTCGCCCGCCATCCAGGCGAGGCGCTCCTCGAGGCACTCGTCGTGCACGAAGTTGGCGGCCGGCAGCGGATCCAGGCAGTTGGCGACGCGGATGCCGTTGTAGGCGGCCGCGAACTCGGTCAGATCGTGGGAGGTGGTCCCGGAGGCGGCCCCGGCGAAGTAGTCGCGGCCGGGTGCGGTCAGGTCGGCGGCGGCCGCGTCGCCCGAGCAGCGGGCGTCGAGCTCGGGCGCGGATGCGGTGCCTTCGGCGGCGCCCGAAAGGGCGCCGATCACGGACGGGAGCACCGGGGTGGCGAGCGCGAGCAGCACGGTGACGGCCGCCGTGGCGACGGTCGATTCCAGCAGTCTGCCCATTCTGTCCCCCGACAGCCCCGCTCCCGGTATGTCCGGCATGCAGGATCGCGCCGGCTACCCGCACGACGCGTCCCCCGAATCTAGGGCCCTGGGATGGACTGCTACAAGTGTCCCGGCCAGCCGCTTTCAGGGGCCAGCCGTTCGCGATCCCAGTCGGCGACGAGGATTTCGGCCTCGATCACCGCCAAGTCCTGCTCCACGAGGTCGAGGTGGTCGAGCACCGGCCCGATCAGCCCCGCGCCGTCCACTGTTCCGGCCGTGTGGAAGTTGATCGCCATGGCGCAGGCAGCGAGACGGCCTTGGATGGGACCGTGGAGCAGGGCCCGTAGGCCCGCGCGCACCTGCTCCTCCTCCGCCCTCGCCGCCTGCTCCAGGTGCTCCCGCTCGTCGAGCAGGAGTCCAAGGCTCCCCACGATGGCCCGGTTGGCTCCGGCACAGCCCATTCCGCCCGAGGTGAGGGCCGCCGCGTAGGTGAACCCCACCGGGAGCGCCGCGATGAGCAGGACATCGGCCCCGTCGAGGGAGTTCCGCTCGAGGACGAGCAGCACGACGCCGGGAACAGCGGAGGCGGTCAGGTAGCGGACGGGCACCCAGGGGAAGAAGCGCTGCCCGCTGCGCCAGCGGGCCACGACCCCGGGACCGGCCGCGAGGGCCCCGGTCCCGATCACGACCGCGAGCAGGAGGTGGAGCGTGAGCACGGGCCGGTGCGCGTGCAGTGTGACCGGCAGGGCGGCTATGAGCAGAGCCGCCCCGCTGAGTCCGGCCCACCGCAGAGGGCGCCGCGACTCGAAGTGCAGGGCTGACGCCAGCGGCGCAGGCGGAACGCGGGGCGGCCGGGCGTGGTCGTGAACGGCTGCTTCCGCGACCAGATCTACGGTTGCCCCCACCTGGGCTGTCAGGGAGGTGAGCCGGGCCCCGATGGCGCTCAGCTCGGCGTCGCTCCGGCCCGCACGCCTCAGACCGTCGCGCACCTCCCGGATCGCGGGGAACACCGTTCGCCCGATGGAGAACAGCAGCTCGGAGCGCACCTGCTCGACGCTCCGCTCCGCGCGCTCTCGTGCCTCGTCGCGTGCGGTCTCCGCTTCGAACAAGGCGGACAGGAGGCTCCGGCAGTGGGCGAGCTGGGCGAGGAAGAAGCCGAGGAGCGGCATCCAGACCACGGCGAGCGCCGTCCAGTAGAGGACGCGGTGCTCGAGGTGCGGATCGAGCCCGGACATCGCGGCCACCGCTGCGCCTGCCGCTCCGCGCAGTGCCCCGATCGCGGCCCACACCAGGATCACGAGCCCGAGCGGGAGTGGCACGCGTCGGCGGGTGATCCAGAGGCCCAGCGGGACCCCGAGCAACGCCGCTGCCAGATTCTCGGCCGCGATGGCCGCCAGAACGTGGCCGGCCGCGGCACCGGGGGCGATGGCCTCCTCGATCGCGATGAGAATGCTGACGGGCAGGAGCGTGACCGCCAAGTGGACGAAACCGAAGGACCACGAGCTTCCGAGGGCCTGCCTCAGGGACAGCGGCAGGGGCGGCGCTTCAGCGAACTGTGACACGGCCCTGCTGCCAGAGACGCACCGCTTCGATGCGCGGATTCGAGGCGTCGCTCTGCTCGAGCCCCAACGCGGCGTAGAGGCGCGTCAGCATCGTCTCGGCTGCACGCACTGTCGTCCCTCGGTGAGCGGCGAGCGCCTTGGTCGACGCTCCTCCCGCGAGCATCCGGAGGACCTCCGCCTGCGGAGCCGTGAGCGCGACGACATCGCCCGCCGGGTCGCTTGCACCGGTATCCCACCCCGTCCCGGTGATCGCGGCTCGAACCGCCCGCACCAGGTCCTCCACCTGCCGCAACGACGACTTCACCAGGTAGACGGACCCCTCCGGCAGTCCGCCGGCATCCTCGACCGCGAGTCGCGGTGAGCGGTGGGCCGACAGCACGACCAGACCCACCCAGGGGTACTCACGGTGCACGCGGCGCAGCAGCGCTACTCCCGATTGCCCGCGGCCGAAGTCGAGGTCACTCACGAGCACGTGGGGATCGTTCTGCTCGACGAGGGCCCACGCGCCGTCCGCACTCGTCGCACTCGAGACATCGAAGCCATGCCCCCGCAGCCCACCGACCACGAGCGAGACGGTGAAGGTGTCATCGTCGGCGACCACCACACGGAGGGTGGGCGTCGGCTCGTCGCTCATTCGCCGGCCCCCGGCCGGGCATCGAGCGCGCCTCGAACGACGGTGAGCAGGTCGGCCACGGAGAAGGGCTTCGCGAGGAAGCGTGCGGGATGCTCCTCCCTGCGGAGGTGCGTAGCGGTGTCTGCGTCGTAGCCGCTCATCGCGACCGTGGGCAGCGAGGGGACGAGCTCCGTTATCCGCTGCACCGTCTCGGCGCCGCCGAGCCCGGGCATCATCATGTCGATGAGGAGCAGGTCGACCTCCGATTCGGCGAGCAGCCGGATCGCGCTGCTGCCGTCCTCGGCCACCCGCGTCCGATAGCCGGCCCCCCTCAGCACCTCGTCCGCGAAGCGGCGCACATCCGGTTCGTCGTCGACGATCAGCACGCGCTCGCCCCTGCCCTGTTGCACCTCCGGGCGCCCGGCGCCCGGAACGGGGTCGTCCCTCAGCGCGGCCACGACCGGGAGGCGAAGCGTGAAGGCGCTGCCGCTGCCGGGCGCCGAATCGACCTCGAGGCTCCCCTGGTGTGCTCGCACGATCGACAGCGATGTGGAGAGACCGAGCCCGGTGCCCCTGCCCCGCTCCTTCGTGGTGAAGAAGGGCTCGAAGATCCGGGGGAGGGTTTCGGGCCCCATGCCCGTGCCGGTGTCGGTCACCTGCAGCACGAGCCGAGCGCCCGGCCTATCGTGGCGAGCGCTCACGGTCATGCGCCCTCCCCCGGGCATGGCGTCGCCGGCGTTCGTCACCAGATTCACAAGGACCTGGAACAGCTGAGTGGGGTCCCCGACCACATGCGGAAGGGCGCCGGGAACGTCCATCTCCACCGAGACGGTCTTCGGCAGCGTCTCCCGTGCCAGCGCCGCGACTTCACGCAAGAGAGCTGCGACGTCGACCTCGCGCCGCTCACCCCCTTCGCCGCGAGCGAACTGGAGCACCTGGTTGATCAGCTGAGCCCCTCGCTTCGCGCCGCTCACTATCGTGCCCAGCAGCTCCCGCCGTCGCTTGTCCGTCTCCCCCGCCTCCAGCAGCTGGGCGCCCAGAAGAATCGGGGTCAGGACGTTGTTGAGGTCGTGGGCGATGCCTCCCGCCAGGGTGCCGAGGCTCGTGAGCCGCTGCTCCCGATACCGCTGGTCCTCGGCGCTCCTCGCCTCGGTGATGTCCGACTCGACCGCGAAGACCGAGGATGGCGTCCCCTGGTCATCGCTCATCACCTGCCAGCGGCAGTCCATGAGCATCATGCGGCCGTCCTTCGCCCGGCGTCGGAGCTCCCCTTCCCAGTGACCGGTGACCTGAAGCGCTCTCCGAGCGCTGTCGAAGGCGGGCCTGTCCGCGTAGAGGAGATCCCCCACACGATGTCCCTTGAGCTCCGCCAGTTCCCAACCGGAAGCCCGCTCCATGCTCGCGTTGCAGTAGAGGATCCTCTCATCGAGGGTCACCACGAGGATGGAGTCCCTGGCCGCATCGAGAAGCGCGGCCTGCGCTCGCAGGCGCCGCGCGGTCTCCTCCAGCTGCAGCATGGTGGCCTGATCGTCGCTGACGTCGACCACCTGCACCGCGATCCCGTCCTCGATGGGGTACGCGCGAACCTCGAACCATGCTCCCAGCGGCTCGAAGTAGTCCCGCGCCGAGGCGCTCACGCCCTCATCCATCGCGCGGCGGTACGCCCGCCCGAACTCGGTGTCGGCGATCTGGGGGAAGACCTCCCAGATGTTCTTGCCGAGCAGTTCCGGCAGGCCCTTCTGCAGGTACTGCTGCCCCGTCTCGTTCACATAGGTAAACCGCCAGTCCCGGCTGACGAAGACGATGCCGACCGCCATCTGGTCGAGCCTCGCCGTCACCTTCTGCTCGCGCCGCTGCTGGCCTCGTTCGGCTGCGACGACATGAGTGACGTCACTGTAAGCGCCGTCGATCCTGACCACCTCGCCACGCTCGTCCCGCACCGCTTCACCGAGCAGCCGGATCACGACCGGATGACCCGCAGCGTGCGGCAGCGTCAGAGTGAGATCGATCGGCTCTCCCGAGCGGAGCGCGCGGGCGATCTGGGCCCTCGCCACTTCCCGCACGGGCTCCTGCACTCTGTTCACGGTGGCCGTCCAGTGGAGCCCACGGCCCACTGCGAACCCGCGGATGTCCTCGATCCCGTCGCTGACCTCGAGCACGCCGGTCGTGGCGTCGATGGACCATCCGGCGAAGCCCGCGACCCTGCCCGCGATGC
>DATCMN010000008.1:0-6444 GCA_036563405.1 Naasia sp.
TGCGCCACACCCCGGTGCTCCCTCGCGGAAGCCCATCCCACGATAGCCGATATCCGGGCGCCGCGATTCCACTCGCCGGCTCCGCCGCCGGGCTCCGGGGCGCGGGTCAGGTGAAGTCGGGGTCGGGCCCCGACGTGTAGCTGAACGCCGGTGCCGCGGATCGCGGCCGGCCGAGGGTGCCCTGGCTCTCCCGCAGGTAGCACTGGCCGCACAGGGACTCGTAGGTCACGTCCTCGAACGTGTCGATCGCCACCTGGTTGCCGTCGAACACGAACCGGCTGCCGACTCGGCGGGCGTTGAACATCGCCTTCCGGCCGCATCGGCAGATGGTCTTCAGCTCCTCGAGGCTGTGCGCGATCTCCAGGAGGCGCCGGCTGCCGGGGAAGGCGACTGTCTGGAAGTCCGTGCGGATCCCGTAGGCCAGGACGGGCACCCCGTCGAGGATCGCGATGCGCAGCAGGTCGTCGGCCTGGTCGGGGGTGAGGAACTGGGCCTCGTCGATGAGCAGGCACGAGACGTCGCGGCCGGAGCCGGCCTTCACCAGCCGGCGCTCCCGATCGAAAGCGGCGACTATGTCGTCGTCCGGGCTGATGGTGAAGTCGGCGGGGCGGCTCACGCCGAGCCGGGACACGATGTCCCTGTCGCCCTTCCGGTCCACCTGCGGCTTCGCCAGCAGGACGCGCTGCCCGCGCTCCTCGTAGTTGTGGGCGGCCTGCAGCAGAGCAGTGCTCTTGCCGCTGTTCATGGCTCCGTAGCGGAAGTAGAGCTTCGCCACGCGCGTCCCCCTTCGCCGCCGCTACTGCAGGTAGCCGTCCTCGGCCGCGCGGCGGATGAGATCGGCCTTGCGGCTCGCCGGCCGGTTCGCTCTAGCGTACTTCTCGCGCACCCGGCGCAAGTACGTCTTCGCCGTCTCGTACTGCACGTTCATGAGGGAGGCGACCTCGCTGGTCGAATGGCCGGCGACGTAGAGCTTGAGGGCCTCCAGCTCACCGAGGCTGAGCTTCGGCCGGTTCGGGTTCGCCGCCCCGATCGGCAGCGGGCGCCAGTCCCGCTGGAGCTCGCCCGCGGTCCGCGTGACGCCCATCACCGAGCGGGCGATCTCCATCACTTCGCGCAGCGGCTGCGACTTCGACACGAACGCCGCGGCGCCTGCCGCGAGGGCGCGCTCCCGGGCCTCCTGGGTGTCGAGCCCGCTGAGGACTATCACCTTCGCGCCCGCCGCGCGGCAGGTCCGCACCCGCGCCTCGATGGACACCGGCTCCTTCAGCTGGAAGTCAATCAGCACGAGCTGGGTCGGGAAGTTGGCGCTGTGCACGAGCTCCAGCCACGTCTTCGCGCTCAGGACGACCTCGAAGTCGGGAGCGTTGGCGCCGATCCAGCTGGTGAGGCTGTCGAGCAGGACCTCGTGGTCGTCGAGGATCGCGAGCCGGATGGGGGCGGTCCCCTCCGGGAGCGGCAGCACTGTGCCGCCCGCATCGCGGGAGAGGCGGCCCCCACCGCCGATGAGGGTCGGGGCGTCGGCGGGATCAGTCGGCGTCATAGGTGAACCTCAGCGTCAGGTCGGTGTCGATGGTCAAGATGAGGTCGTCGAAGACGGCCCGCAGCACGGCCAGGTAGGGGGCGAGGGCGGCGGCCAGCGCGTCGTCCCCGCCCCGGATGGTGAGGAGCACCACCGCTGAGGCCGGCGTGCCGCGAATGCGCACACGGACCTCCCGGGGGTCGACGCCGGCCCGGTCGGGAAGGGCGCCCACGAACGCCCGCAGGGCCGCCCGCTGGTCGAAGTCCATCCCGTCCACCAGGCGGGAGGGGTCGTCCACCGCCCGCGGCCAGACGGACGTCCCGGTGCCGGCCGGCGCGGGAACGAGGAGCTCGTCGAGCCAGGTGCGCTCTGTCTCGGCGACCATCACGGAACGGATCGCGGTGGCGATCTCGGCCGCCCGCCGCTGGTGGTGCACAGTCAGCTCCCGACCCTCGGTGAGCGCGGTGAAGAAGGGCACGACATCGCGATTCAGGATGCTGACCCGGCCCTGCTGCACCGATCGGACGATGCCCTGCTGCAGGGTGGCGGCGTGCGCCTCGGACGCCCGCACGGCGCGCTCACGCCAGTGCGCCAGCCGCCGCAGCACGACGGAGGCGAAGATCGCGCCCGCCAGGCCGAGGGCCAGCACCGGGGTCACCGAGATGACGATGTAGGCGAGCGCCGGCAGGCTGGTGACGAAGAACGGCTGCTGCAGGAACGTCACCGCGCCCACGACGAGCGCCGCCCCGACCGACAGCCGCACCAGCTCCGCGGCGGGACGATAGGGGCAGAGCGTCAGCAGGAGAACCCCGATCGCGACAGGTCCCCAGTCGTCGCGCACCAGCGTGTTCCGCTCCCACAGCGAGGCGACCCCGAGGATGTGGGCGAGGAGCGCCCCCGCGATGACGGCGAGGGCGGTCGACCGCGGGAACGGTGCGCGCTTCGCCGCCGACGACACGATCAGTGCCAGTCCCGATGCGGCGAGGACCAGGAGGGCGGCGACGGCGAGTACAGGGGAGGCCACGTCCCGCCAGGCGGCCAGGGACAGCGGCACCGCGACGAGGAGGGATGCGACGGCGCCGGTCACGGTGAGCGGCCGGCCGGCGAGAGCGCCCAGCGGATCGAGCGACTGCAGGGTCGCCTCGCGGGGGCCGGAACTCACCGAGCACTTCCCGCGGCGGCGGACGCCCCGGCGGAACTCTGGGCCGGCAGCCCGTCCGGGACCTGGAGGAGCACGGATGTCCCCCGACCGGGCGCGGACCAGACCTGGACGCGGCCATCCACCGCGGCGATGCGGGAGCGGACCGACGTCCGCAGCCCGAACCTGTCCCGCTGCACGGCGGCCTCGTCGAAGCCCCGCCCCGAGTCGATGACCATGACGGAGACCATGCCGCCCCCGCCGTATACGACGACCTCCGCGCTGCTCACCCCGGAGTGCTTGCGGACGTTGACGAGCAGCTGGCGGACGGCCAGACCGAGCGCGTCGTCCACCTCACGGTCGAGGGTGGCGACGGCGTCGCGGTCCCCGGACAGCGTCACGGCGAGGCCCGCCGCGGCCTCGTCCTCGAGGACCTGCGAGATCCTGCTCGCCTCCCACACGCCGGACGGGAGCTCCGGGGCACCCTCCGCGGGCTGGGACCAGTCCTGCCCGACTATCGCCTCGAGGTCCTGCTGCACCTTGGTCCGCAGTCCCGGGCTGAGCGGACCGGGGCGGCCGGCAGCGATGGCGGCGAGGTCGTTGAGCACCGTGTCGTGCAGCAGGGCCGTCGCCCTCGTCTCGACACCGGCGCGCAGGGCGGCGACGCGCTCGTCCATGGCGGCGCGGTGGATCGCGGACTGGTCACGCCGTGCGACGGGGCGCCGGAGTGCCGTGCCGATGCCCACCACGGCGATGAGCAGCAGCGCGAGCGCGGGCGCGACATCGAGCGTGACGGGGTACCCCAGCGTGAGTGCGGCGCCCGCCGTCGCGCCCTCGCCGATCACCCAGCCGGCGATGGCGGGAAGGAGCACGCCGGGCAGCCGGACGCCGACGGCCCCGACCATCACGAGGGCCACCTTGAGCATCGAGAACAGCCACCCGCCCGAGCTCGTGATCACCGGCACCTGGGTCAGCACTATGGAAGCGAAGAGGTAGGTCAGCGCGCCGCCCAGGGTGAGGTACGCGACGACGCGGAAGACCGTGCGCTCGTGGGCGACCGCCGCGAGCAGGCCGCCGAGCGCGACGATGACGAGCACGGCGGGCCAGATGGCCCGGTCCTCGTTGGTCGCCTGCTGCGCGAGCGCGACGAGGAAGGCCGCACTCAGGCATACTGCGGCGATCCCGTGGCATGCCGCGGCGATGCCGGCGGACACAGCGCGTGGCGCGAGGTGCCCCGGCAGTCCGAGCGACACGTTTCCCCCCGACGGGATCGACCGGCCGTCCCCCTGCGGGAAACGGAGGCGGCGCATGCCACCGGGTTCGATTATGGCAGTGCGGGGGCGTTTTTGTACCCCGATCCGGGGATCGGGCCCTAGAAGAGAGTGGGGGCCGCCACCGATGCCGCGGCGGGTCCCACCGCACTCGAGGCGACGGACCCGGTCGCCGGATCGGTCCTGCCGGTCCGCAGCCCGTGCTTGCGCAGCAGCGGGGAGATCCGGGCCCCGAGCCACTTCCGGTACTCCTCGGGGGCGTAGTCGCCCTTCCGGTAGAGCGCGCGGTACCTGCCGGACAGCTCCGGGTGGGTCCGGTCGAGCCAGCCGAGGTACCACTCCTTGGTCCCGGGCTTCAGGTAGAGCGCCGAGTACAGAACGCTCGTCGCGTCCGCCGCCTTGATGCGAGCGAACGCGTCGTCGAGGTGCGCGACGGTGTCGGTGAGATAGGGCAGCACCGGCATGACGAACACGCTGCAGCGGAGCCCGCGCTCGCGTGCCGCCGCCACGGTGGCGAGCCGCGCCGAGGTGCTCGGCGTGCCCGGCTCCACGGACTGCTGCAACTCGTCGTCGTAGACCGCGATGGACATGGCCAGGTCGACGGGGACCCGGTCGGACAGCTCGGCGAGCAGGTCGAGGTCTCGGCGGAGGAGGGTCCCCTTCGTCAGGATGGAGATGGGAGTCCCCGAGTCCGCGAGGGCGCGCAGGATGTCGGGCATCAGCGCGTAGCGCCCCTCAGCGCGCTGATAGGGGTCGGTGTTGGTGCCCAGGGCGACCGGGCGCCCCTGCCATCGCGGGGATGCGAGCTCCTTTCGCAGCACCTCCGCCACGTTCACCTTGACGATGATCTGATTGTCGAAGTCGTCCCCCTCGTCGAGTTCGAGGTAGCGGTGGGTGGGACGGGCGAAGCAGTACGTGCAGGCGTGCGAGCAGCCCCGGTACGGGTTGATGGTCCAGCCCCAGCCCCACCTCTCGGGGCCGGGCACCTTGTTGAGCGCGGTCTTGGCGAGCACCTCGTGGAAGGTGATGTTCGCGAACTCGGGCGTGCGGACGCTTCGGACCAGGTTGTTCAGCTTCGCCAGCCCCGGCAGGGCGTCGGCGGTCTCGATCCCGAGCTCCTGAGCTGACCAGCGCATGCCGACATTCGAACACATGTTCGAACACCGGTCAAGCGGCTACGCCGTGAGGTGCAGGACCTTCGCGGTCTCCTCGGCGACTTCGGCCGCGCGCTCGGGCGTCTTCGAGAGCAGCGTGCCGTAGGTGGGCACCATCTCGTGGATGCGGGGCTGCCAGTCGGCGAAGCGGGTCGGGAAGCACCTGCGGAGGACGTCGAACATGATGGGCGCCGCAGTGGACGCGCCCGGCGACGCACCGAGCAGCCCCGCGATCGTGCCGTCCGCCCCCGTGATCACCTCGGTGCCGAACTGGAGCACGCCACCCCGGCGCTTGTCCGGCTTGATCACCTGCGCGCGCTGACCGGCGACGATGAGCCGCCAGTCCTCGCGCCTGGCCTCCGGGTAGAACTCCGCAAGGCTTGCGAACTTCTTCCCCCGGCTCGCGAGCACCTCGCCCACGAGGTACTTCACGAGACCCAGATTGTCCTTCCCCACGGCCAGCATGGGGATGAGGTTGTGCGGCTTGATGGAGCCGAAGAGGTCGAGCAGCGACCCCTTCTTGAGGAACTTCGGACTGAACCCGGCGTAGGGACCGAACATCAGCGACGCGCCGCCATCGACGATCCGGGTGTCGAGGTGCGGCACGGACATGGGCGGGGCACCCACCGACGCCTTGCCGTACACCTTCGCCCGGTGCCGGCTCACCACCGCCGGGTCGTCGGTCCGCAGGAACTGGCCGCTGATCGGGAAGACGCCGTAGCCGCGGGCTTCCGGAATGCCGGACTTCTGGAGCATCTTGAGCGCCCAGCCGCCGGCGCCGACGAACACGAAGCGGGCGGTCACCACCTCGGTGCCGCCGCCCTTGCGCCGGACCGTCACGCGCCAGAGGCCGTCGGACTGGCGGCGGAGTCCGCGCACCTCGCTCCGGAGGTTCAGCTCCGCGCCGCCGGCGGTCAGCTTGTCGAACAGTGCTCCGGTGAGGGCGCCGAAGTCCACGTCGGTCCCCGCATCGATGCGGGTGGCGGCAACCGGCTCATCCTTCCGCCGGCCCTCAATGAGCAGCGGCGCCCAGTCGTGGATGACACGGGGGTCGTCGGAGAATTCGAGGCCGGCGAAGAGGGGCTGGTCTTTCAGCGCCTCGAACCGCTGGCGGAGGAAGCGCACGTTCTCGGCGCCCCGCACGAAGGTCATGTGCGGCGTGGAGTTGATGAAGTCGGACGCGTCGCCCAGGTAGGAGGACCCGACGAGGTGCGACCAGAACTGGCGCGAGACCTGGAACTGCTCGTTCACCTTGATGGCGCTGCGGATGTCCAGTCGCCCGTCGCGCGTCTCGGGCGTGTAGTTGAGCTCGCAGAACGCGGCGTGACCGGTGCCCGCGTTGTTCCACGGGTTGCTGCTCTC
>DATCMN010000014.1:0-2405 GCA_036563405.1 Naasia sp.
CACCGGCTTCGAGACGCCGACCGGCGGCAGCATCGAGCTGGCGGGGTCATCCGTGGACGGCGTCCCCACCCGCAAGCGCGACCTCAACATGCTTTTCCAGAGCTACGCGCTGTTCCCGCATCTCACGGTGTTCGAGAACGTGGCGTTCGAGCTGCGGGTGCGGCGCACCGCGAAGACGGACCTGAAGGAGCGTGTGCAGGCCGCGCTCGACCTCGTGCGCCTCGGCCACCTCGCGGACCGGAAGCCGGACCAGCTCTCGGGAGGGCAGCGGCAGCGCGTCGCCCTCGCTCGTGCCGTCGTGTCCCGCCCCGCCGTCGTGCTGCTCGACGAGCCGCTCGGCGCGCTCGACCAGCAGCTACGCAAGGAGATGCAGATCGAGCTCAAGCGCATGCAGCGCGAGGTCGGCATCACCTTCATCTACGTCACCCACGACCAGGAGGAGGCGCTCACGATGTCCGACCGCATCGCGGTCATGTCGCAGGGGCATCTCCTCCAGGTCGGGTCCCCTCAGGACATCTACGACCGCCCAGCCTCCACGTTCGTGGCTGCCTTCATCGGCAGTTGCAACGTGATCCCGGCCGTCAATACCGGCGGTGCGGGCACAGTCACGGTTCCCGGAGTTGGCCCGGTTCCCGCGCTGGGGCTCGAGGACGCCGCAGCCGGCGCCGAGGTGTGGGTCGCGGTGCGACCAGAGCGCGTCGCCGCCTCGGATGTCCCCACGCCGGGAAGCGTCGCCGGGACGCTCCTCGAGTCCGTGTACGTGGGCGACCGGTGGCGCTACGTCGTCCGACTCGGCGAGACCGCGGTCACCGCCTCTGTCGACAGCGCCGACGTCACGCCGGGGCTCGCGGGCATCGTGCCGGGAGCGCCCATCCAGCTCTCCTGGCACGCCGCGGACGCCCGCGTCCTCACCGAGTGACCCCCGCTTCCCTCCCCGCTTCTGAAAGGACTTCCGTGAAGGTCGCCATCGCCCAGTTCGGGCCCACTGCAGACTTCGACGCCAACTACGCCGAAATCCGCGCCCTCACCGCCCGCGCGGTCGAGGAAGGAGCGCGCCTCGTAGTGTTCCCTGAGGAGGCGATGGTGCTCGCCGAGGGTGTCCAGATCCCGATCGCGGACGCGGTCGCTGTGGAGTGGCCGCGCTTCGAGGAACTCGTGGTCGGGCTCGCCGGCGAGCATGGCGTGGCGGTCATCGCCGGGGGCTACGAACCGAGCGGGACTGAGCGGCCGTTCAACACCCTGGTCGCCGTCGATGCGGACGGCACTGTGGCCGCCCGGTACCACAAGCTGCATCTCTATGACGCTTTCGCATACCAGGAGTCCGCCTACGTCACGCCGGGCGCCGAACTGCCACCCGTGGTCGAGCTCGCGGGGCTCAAGGTAGGGCTGATCAACTGCTACGACATCCGGTTCCCGGAGCTCGCTAGGCACCTGATCGACTCGGGAGCCGAGCTCCTGACCGTCTCCGCCGCCTGGGTCGCCGGGCTGCGCAAGGCCGAGCACTGGTCGACCCTGATCTCCGCCCGGGCTATCGAGAACACAGTCTGGCTGGCCGCGGCGAGCAGCATCTCCGCGGGCTGCATCGGGGACAGCGTCATCCTCGACCCGCTCGGGGTCGAGCGCGCCGCCCTCGGGGACGAGCCGTCAGCCATCGCCGTGGTCGACATCACCACCGACCGCACCGACTTCGTCCGGGCCAAGCTGCCTGCTCTCGCCAATCGACGCCTCGAACTCGCCATCACCGTGAGGAATTGACATGCCCATCGTCCTCGGCCCCTCCCCTGCCGCGCTCGACCCCGTCCTTCTCGAGAAGCTCGGTCGCCTCTCGTTCCCCACCCTCGGTCACTATCTCGAGGAGGGCTTCGCGGACAGCGGGATCACCCGGCAGGTCGGCTCTCGCCGCGTCGTGGGCCGCGCGATCACCGTGCGGATCACCGCCACCGACTCGACGATGCTCCATCACGCCGCCGGCACCCTGGAATCCGGCGATGTCCTGGTGCTGGATACCGGGGGCGATGTCCGCCACGCGCCCGTCGGGCTGGTGCTGACGGCCGCGGCCGCCTTCAAGGGCGCGGCAGGGATCGTCGTCGATGGGGTGGTCACCGACGTCGACGAGGCGGCCGACTTCGACCTCCCCGTCTACGCGCGCGGCCGCAGCGTGCTCACGACCAAACTGCACGGAATCGACGACGGCGGCCTCAACGTGCCGGTCACATGTGGCGGGGTGATCGTGCGGCCGGGTGACGTGGTCCTCGCCGACTCCAACGGCGTCTACTTCGGCGACCCCGCGGTGGTCGCGGGCATCGTCGACACCGCGCTCCAGGACGACGCCGAGGAGCCGGAACTGGTCGAAGCGCTGCGAGGCGGCGCTCGGCTCGGGGACGAGACCGGCGCCACAGCCACCA
>DATCMN010000018.1:0-4574 GCA_036563405.1 Naasia sp.
GGCACCGTCTACCGGATCATCCCGCGCCTGCTCGACGCGCTCGGCCGCGGGGGCAGCGCCGCGTGAAGCGGCCCGCCGGGTACGACGCGCCGGCGCGCCCCGCCCTGCCGACACCGCGGTCCCCGCGCGGCGGCTGGGGCAGGGGGTCGCGGCCGCCGCGGGCCACCGAGCCCGGCTCCGCGGCAGCAGCCCGTTCCGCAGCCCGGCTCCTCCGGCGAGCCAGCCGCGACAGGCGTCGCGCGGAGAAGGCCGAGGTCCGCCGGTTCACCAAGCACGCCCGCCGGCGCCGCGCAGTCGCGGTCACCCTGCTGGGCGCGCTCGTCGCGGTGGTCGCCGCGGTCGCGATCGCCGTGTTCTCGCCGATGCTCGCCCTGCGCACCATCGAGGTGCAGGGGACCGAGCGGCTGGCTGCGGCCGACGTCGAGGCCGCCCTCGCCGACCAGCTCGGCACGCCGCTGCCGCAGCTCGACTTCGCCGCCATCGAGCGCGGGCTCGAGCGGTTCCCGATGATCGAGACCTACGTCACCGAGAGCCGCCCGCCGGACACGCTGGTCGTCCGCATCGTCGAGCGCACGCCGATCGCGCTGGTCCGCACCCCGGCCGGCTTCGACCTGGTCGACTCGGCCGGAGTCCGCCTCGCCTCTGCCGTGGATCGCGCCCCCGGCTATCCGATCGTGGAGCTCCCGGACGACGACGTCTCCGCTATCCCGTTCACCTCCGCCGCCGCGGTGCTCGTCGCGCTGCCGGCGGACCTCGTCGCACAGGTCGATTCGATCACCGCCCGGACGACCGACGACGTCTCGCTCGTCCTGACGGGCGGGCAGCGGGTCGTCTGGGGCAACGACGACGACTCGGCGACGAAGGCGGCGCACCTGCGAGCGCTGCTCCTGCAGGCGCCGACGGCCGTGCAGGAGTACGACGTGTCGTCTCCGGGCGTCGGCATCCTGCGATGACGGTGCTCCTCGATTGCCGGTCCGAGTGGGTCTTCAGGCCCGGGTCCGGGGGCGACACGCCTCCGCTCCTCCCGGCCCACGGGGGACAGACGCGTACCGTCGGTGCAGAGGAAATGCATACTCCGCATGACTTTAACCCTCAACCCCAAGTTTAGACTTCGTCGGAGGCCCCAATGACCAACAACCAGAACTACCTGGCCGTGATCAAGGTCGTCGGCGTGGGCGGCGGCGGCGTCAACGCCGTCAACCGCATGATCGAGCTCGGGCTGCGGGGTGTGGAGTTCGTCGCCATCAACACCGACGCCCAGGCCCTCCTGCTCTCCGACGCGGACGTGAAGCTCGACGTCGGACGGGAGCTGACGCGCGGTCTCGGTGCCGGCGCGGACCCCGAGGTCGGCCGCCGGGCCGCAGAGGACCACGCGGAGGAGATCGAGGAGGCGCTCGCGGGCGCCGACATGGTCTTCGTCACCGCGGGCGAGGGCGGCGGCACCGGCACCGGCGGCGCGCCCGTCGTCGCCCGTATCGCCAAGTCGATCGGCGCTCTCACCATCGGTGTGGTCACCAAGCCGTTCAGCTTCGAGGGCAAGCGCCGCCAGGCGCAGGCCGAGCGAGGCGTCGACGCGCTGAAAAACGAGGTAGACACGCTCATCGTGGTGCCGAACGACAGGCTCCTCGAGATCAGCGACCGCGGCATCAGCATCATGGAGGCCTTCGCCACGGCCGACCAGGTCCTCCTCGCCGGTGTGCAGGGCATCACCGACCTGATCACCACCCCCGGCCTCATCAACCTCGACTTCGCCGACGTGAAGAGCGTCATGCAGGGCGCGGGCAGCGCCCTCATGGGCATCGGCTCGGCGCGCGGCGCAGACCGGGCGATCAAGGCGGCCGAGCTCGCCGTCGCCTCCCCGCTCCTCGAGGCGAGCATCGACGGCGCGCACGGCGTGCTGCTCAGCATCCAGGGCGGCTCCAACCTCGGCATCTTCGAGATCAACGACGCCGCCAAGCTCGTCCAGGAGGCGGTGCACCCGGAGGCGAACATCATCTTCGGCGCCGTCATCGACGACACCCTCGGCGACGAGGTCCGCGTCACCGTCATCGCGGCCGGCTTCGACGGCGGTGAGCCGAGTACGCAGCGCGAGGTCTCGCGTCGCGGTCTGGGTGAGCCCGCCCACATGCCTGCATCCATGCCGGCCCCCGCCGCGGCGGCCGTCGCCGCGCCGCTCCCCGTGCCTGTGGCGGCGGGCATCGCGGAGGGAGCGACAGGCTCCCAGGAGTGGGCAGCCGTCGCCGACGTGACGACGCTCACCCAGACGACCGAGTTCGACGCGAGCTACGACGAGGACGACGACGATCTCGACATCCCCGATTTCCTCAAGCAGCCCTGACCCGGGCGGGGCGCCCCTCGCGGAGCGCCTCGCCGCGGTGACCGCGCGGGTCGCCGAGGCCGCGCGCGCCGCCGACCGCGACCCGGCGGGAATCACGACGATCGTCGTGACCAAGTTCCAGCCGATCTCCCTCGTGGAGGAGCTGGCCGCCCTGGGCGTGCGGGACTTCGGGGAGAACCGCCACCAGGAGGCGCGCGACAAGGCCGCGGCACGGCCCGACCTGCGCTGGCACTTCGTCGGCCAGCTGCAGGGCAAGAAGGCCCGGCAGGTGCGCGCCTACGCCTCGGTCATCCACTCCGTCGACCGGGAGCCTCTGGTCGACGCCCTCGCAGGCGACGACCCCGTCGACGTCTTCCTGCAGGTGAACCTCTCGGGCGACGCGGGTCGTGGGGGAGCGTCACCCGCCGACGTGCCCGCCCTGGCCGAGCGGATCGCCGCGGCACCCGGCCTCGCGCTGCTCGGCGTGATGGCCGTCGCGCCGCTCGGCGAGGAGCCCCGGGCTGCCTTCGCGCGGCTCCGCGAGCTGGCCGAAACCGTCCGCGCCATCGAGCCCTCGGCCACCGCGATCTCGGCCGGGATGAGCGGCGATCTGGAGGCGGCGGTAGCCGAAGGGACGACACACCTGCGCGTCGGCACGGCAATCACGGGTCCGCGACCCGACGCGCCTTAACCTCGACGTAGGCAGCCACCCGAAAGGTCCCCCATGTCGAATCCTCTCCGCAACGCGATGGTCTATCTCGGCCTCGCCGACGAGCCCGAGGGGTACGACGCGCCCGACTCTCCGGCGGCGCCCGTGCCGCACGCGGCTCCCGCCTCGGCTGCCGCGCCCGCGCGCGCCACGGTGACAGCCCTGCCGCGCCGCACCGCCGCCGTCCGAGCGACGCCGGTCAGCGACATGAACGAGATCCTCACCGTCCACCCGCGCCAGTACAAGGACGCGCAGACCATCGCGGAGAGCTTCCGCGAGGGCGTGCCGGTGATCATCAACCTGTCCCAGATGTCGGAGGCGGACGCCCGCCGGCTAATCGACTTCGCGAGCGGCCTCTCGCAGGGCCTGTACGGGAAGATCGAGCGGGTCACCAACAAGGTGTTCCTGCTCTCGCCGGCGCACGTGGCGGTGTCGGGCGAGACGACCTCCGCCGACGAGACCGACCCCTCCTTCTCCGGCTGAGCCGGCCTCCAATCGGCATTCGTCCCTACGCTCAACAGGACCACTGACCGTTCGCCAGGACGGAACTGTCGCTTCTGTCCTGTCGGAGGGCAGTTGGTCCTGTTGAGGGCGAGTGCGGCGTGCGCCGAGAGCGGACGCGGCGCCGCGTGTCCGGGAAGCCGTGCGCGGGATGGGAGGATGAACAGGTGACCGCCGCTTTCAGCCCCCTGGCGATCGTGGGCCTCGTCCTGTACCTGGTGCTGCTGCTCTACTTCTTCATCATGTGGGCGCGGTTCGTGCTCGACCTCGTGCAGTCCTTCTCGCGCGGCTGGCGTCCCCGCGGTGCCGTACTGGTGCTCGCAGAGGTCTCCTACACGGTCACCGATCCGCCGATCCGGTTCTTCCGCCGCATCCTGCCGCCGCTGCGCATCGGGCCCGTCGCGCTCGACTTCGGCTGGAGCATCACGATGCTGCTCGTCATCATCGCCATGTATGTCGCATCCAGCCTGTCGCGGCTCGGCTGACCCGTCGGCTGGCTATCCTCGAACACGAAACGTGACCCCCCTTCGGGGTGGGCCGAAGGGAACCGCGCTAGCGTGGAACCCGTTCCCGAACAGACCAAGAGAGCTCAGCAGATAGGTGGCGATATGGCCCTCACTCCCGAAGACGTAGTCAACAAGAGGTTCCAGCCGACCAAGTTCCGGGAGGGCTACGACCAGGACGAGGTCGACGACTTCCTCGACGAGGTCGTCGTCGAACTGCGTCGCCTCAATCAGGAGAACGAGGACCTGCGTCAGCGCCTCATCGCGAGCGAGTCGCGCATCGCCGAGCTGCAGCGCAGCGGCGGCGGCGCGTCGATGTCCAACTCCGGCCCGGTGGGCGTCGCCGCTCCCGAGCCCGCCCCGCGCTCCCAGCCGGTGCCGCAGCAGCAGCTGTCCTACCCGTCCGCCGGATCCGTGGACGCCAGCTCGATCGACCCCTCCAACACCAACAATCTCCTCCAGCTGGCCCGCCGGCTGCACGAGGAGCACGTCCGCGAGGGCATCGAGAAGCGCGATGCACTGATCGCCGAGGGCCACGCCACCG
>DATCMN010000022.1:0-3532 GCA_036563405.1 Naasia sp.
AGCACTCCGATGCCGCGTGTGCTAACCCCGTCGTAGTCTCAGAAAGAAGAGGTCAACCGTGTCGGTTTCCATCAAGCCGCTCGAGGATCGCATCGTCATCAAGCAGGTCGAGGCCGAGCAGACCACCGCCTCCGGTCTCGTGATCCCGGACACCGCCAAGGAGAAGCCGCAGGAGGGCGAGGTCGTCGCCGTCGGCCCCGGCCGCATCGACGACAACGGCAACCGCGTCCCGCTCGACGTCGCCGTGGGCGACCGCGTCCTCTACTCCAAGTACGGCGGCACCGAGGTGAAGTTCAGCGGCGAGGACTTCCTCGTCCTCTCGGCCCGCGACGTGCTCGCGGTGGTCGTGCGCTAGCATCGACCTCCCTGACAGAGGGCCCGGGCGCATCCGCGTCCGGGCCCTCCGTCGTCCCGCCTAGACTGCTTCCGTCATGACCTCTCCTCCCGCTTCCGTCCGGGAGGGGGCGGAGTCGCCGGTGCCGCAGGGCCTTCTGCTCGCGTTCGCCGCCTATGCTCTGTGGGGCCTGCTCCCGCTGTACTTCCTGCTGCTGTCCCCGGCGGGACCCATCGAGATCGTCGCCTGGCGCGTCGTCTTCTCGCTCCTGTTCTGCCTGCTCCTCGTGGCCGTCACGCGTTCCTGGGGGAAGCTCAGGGCGGCGCTGCAGTCCCGCCGGGTGCTCGCGCTCAGCGGGCTCGCGGCCGCCTTCATCTCCGTCAACTGGCTGGTGTACGTCTTCGCGACCTTCTCCGGTCACGTCGTCGAGGCGTCACTCGGATACTTCATCAACCCGGTGGTCACGATCTTCCTGGGCGTGCTCGTGCTGCGGGAGAGACTCCGTCCGCTGCAGTGGGTCGCGATCGGCGTGAGCATCGCGGCGATCGTCGTGCTGGCGGTCGGCTACGGCTCCGTGCCGTGGATCTCTCTGGCACTGGCCTTCTCGTTCGGGTTCTACGGGCTCATCAAGAACCGGGTCGGCGGAGCCTTGGACGCGGTCTCCGGCCTGACCATCGAGACGGCGTGGCTGGTGATCCCGGCGCTGATAGTCGTCGTCGTGCTGGCCGGCGCCGGGGACCTCGTCTTCGGCTCGTCGAGCGCGTTCACGACCGGCATGCTCGCCCTGGCCGGCGTGATCACCGCCGTGCCGCTGCTGCTGTTCGGGGCGGCGGCGCGCCGACTGCCGCTCACCCTGATCGGGTTCATGCAGTACCTGGCGCCGATCATGCAGCTCATCATCGCCGTCGCCGTACTGCACGAGCCGATGCCCCTCGAGCGCTGGATCGGTTTCGGTCTGGTGTGGCTCGCCCTCGCGATCCTCTCCGCCGAGGTTCTGCTGCGCAACCGGACCCGAAGGGCGCGTGCCGGGACGATGGCGCCGCCCGAGCCCGCATAGCACGGAGAGCCTCGGACCGGCGGGGCTTCGGCGCCGCTAGCGTTCCCCCGTGAGATCGACCCGGGGACTGCGCGCCGCCCTCGTCGCGGCGGCTGCCGCGGCCCTCCTCGCCGGCTGCTCCGGGGTCGCCCAGGCCGCTCCCGCCCCGACGGTCACCCCTGCCCCGATCCCGTCCGGCCCTCCCGGCGACGGCGTGCTCCGGATCGGCGCGCTCGTGCCGATGACCGGCGACCATGCCAACGAGGGCGCGGCTCAGCTCGCCGGCATCGAGCTGGCCGTCCGCGAGATCAACGAGGCCGGCGGGGTGCTTGGCGCGCGGGTCGAGGTGTATGCGCGCGACTCCGGGGATGCGGGATCGGCCATCGCCGAGACGTCGTTCGGTGAGCTCGCGGCACGTGGAGCCGACGCGGTGGTCGGGCCGTCGGACCCCGTGCTCGCCGGTCGCCTGCTCCCGCTCGCGGCGTCCTCCGCCATCGCCCTCGTCTCGCCGACGGTGACCGACGACGACGTGCCGGGCGGCGATCCGGGCGGCTGGCTCCTCGGCGTCTCGCGGGTGTTCGCCGAGCCGGAGGCGGCGTGGCGGACGACCGAGGCGTTCCACAGCCGGCTGCTCGTCTCCGATCCCGGCCTGGACGTGGTGCGCACCGGCGGGGAGGCCTACGACGCGACGATGCTCGCGGCCCTCGCCGCGATCGCCGCCGACGACGACGGGGGAGCCGCGATCGCGTCGGTGCTGCCGCGGACAGTCGCCGGTCCCCTGCCCTGCGCGACCTTCGGCGAGTGCACGGCGGTGCTCGCCGCGGGCCAGGATCCCGCGTATGCCGGTGTCACGGGCGTTCCAGCGGCCGGATAGGCCTCGCAACCGCCCATCCGAGCCTGATCGCGTCACACTTCATAACGATTCCGTGGTGTTTTACACGGCGGAAACACCCGGCGAATACGGTCGACCGAATAGGCGGCCCGTGTGGCCGCCGCACAGCACATTCACCTATGCAAGGAGAAACATGAGCGTATTCGCGAAGGCCCAGGCCTCGCGCTCGCGGACTCTCAGGACCGTAGTGAGCGGCGTTGCCGTTCTGGGTGCCAGCACGCTCTTCCTGAGCGCCTGCGCCGCCCCGGCTTCCGAGGCTCCCGAGTCCAGCGAGTCGTCCGCGCCGGCCCCCGCCGCCGAGGACATGACCCTCAAGATCGGCACGGCTCTGCCGCAGACCGGTGGCCTCGCCTTCCTCGGCCCGCCTGAGGAGGCCGGTGTCGGGTACGCGACGAAGCTCATCAACGAGGCGACAGCCGACACCGGCCTGACCGTCGAGGTCACCTACGGCGACTCCGGTGACACCGACAACAAGGCGTACGAGACCGAGATCCCGCGCCTGCTGGGCGAGGACGTCTCCGCGATCATCGGTGCCGCATCCTCCAGCACCTCGCTGCAGTTCATCGACCAGGTGGTCGGCGCCGGCGTGATCCAGTTCTCCCCGGCCAACACGTCCGACGCGTTCACCACGTACGACGACGACGGCCTGTACTGGCGCACCGCGCCCTCCGACGTGCTCCAGGGCGCCGTTCTCGGCAACCTGATCGCGGAGGACGGCGTCCAGTCGCTCGGCATGATCGTGCAGAACGACTCCTACGGCACCGGTCTCGCCAAGTACGTGACCGAGGCGTTCGAGGAGGGCGGCGGCGAGGTCGTCGCGCAGCCCACCTACAACGTGGGTGACACCTCCTTCGACTCGCAGATCAGCGAGGTCCTGGCGGCCGACCCCGACGCGATCGTCCTGATCACGTTCGACGAGGTCTTCACGATCCTCCCGAGCCTCGCCGGCCAGTTCCCGGCCGACAAGCTCTACTTCGTGGACGGCAACCTGAAGAACTTCGGCGATGAGATCCCCGCGGGCTCCATCACCGGGTCCAAGGGCACGCTGCCCGGCCTGACGATCGACACGATCGCCGACTTCACCGACGCGCTCCAGGAGTACGCGACGACCGAGGGCAACGGCGAGCTGACCGACTTCAGCTACGCCGCCGAGTCGTTCGACGCTGTCAACCTGCTCGCGCTGGCCGCCCTCGCTGCCGGCTCGATCGACGGTGTCGAGATCGCCGGCAAGCTGCAGGAGGTCTCCGGTGGGTCCGGCGACGGCGAGAAG
>DATCMN010000023.1:0-8916 GCA_036563405.1 Naasia sp.
AAGTTCGACTACACCAAGGGCTTCAAGTTCTCCACGTACGCCACCTGGTGGATCCGTCAGGCGATCACCCGCGCGATGGCCGACCAGGCCCGCACCATCCGCATCCCGGTGCACATGGTGGAGGTCATCAACAAGCTGGCCCGCGTGCAGCGCCAGATGCTGCAGGACCTCGGCCGCGAACCCACTCCGGAGGAGCTGAGCCGCGAGCTCGACATGACTCCGGAGAAGGTCATCGAGGTGCAGAAGTACGGCCGCGAGCCGATCTCGCTGCACACGCCGCTCGGTGAGGACGGCGACAGCGAGTTCGGCGACCTGATCGAGGACACCGAGGCCGTCGTCCCGGCGGACGCCGTGGGCTTCACGATGCTGCAGAAGCAGCTGGAGAGCCTCCTCGACTCGCTCAGCGAGCGCGAGGCCGGCGTGATCCGGATGCGCTTCGGCCTCGGCGACGGCATGCCGAAGACGCTCGACCAGATCGGCGACACGTTCGGCGTGACCCGTGAGCGGATCCGCCAGATCGAGAGCAAGACGATGGCGAAGCTCCGCCACCCGTCCCGCTCGCAGTCGCTGCGCGACTACCTCGAGTGATCAAGGGCTGAACCAGTCGAAGGGCCGGTGCTTTCGGGCACCGGCCCTTCGTCGTCCCGCGCGCGCGCTCGGCGCGGTAGTCATGCCCTCGCTGCACCCGTTACTACTACTGCGCCGAGACCGCTACCACCGCGGCGACCGTGAACGCGGCGCCTCAGTGCCCCTGGGACCAGCGGCCGCCGAGGAACGACGACGGCACCGCCGCGTACCGGCCGGGACGGTGGTTGAAGGCGAGGATCAGGCTGAGGGTAACCGCTCCGACCGCCGACAGCAGGGTGATGAGCGGTGGGAAGACCAGCAGCGAGGCGAGCACCACCACCCCGTCCAGGGCGAGCAGCACATAGCCGGCGCGCCAGCCCAGTCGGTCCTGGGCGACGAGCGCGACGATGTTGAAGCCGCCGAGGCTCGCGTTGTGCCGGAAGAGGATGAGCAGCCCGACGCCGGCGAGCAGATTGCCGGCGATCGCCGCGTAGGCGGGCGGCACCTCGCCGAGCTGGAGCAGCAGCGGGTGCACCGGCGAGAGCGCGGCCACAGCGCCGATCGCGAGGGCGGTCCGCAGCGCGAAGTCCCAACCCTTGCGTCGGACCGCGAGGGCGAAGAACGGCAGGTTGACCAGGACGAACAGCGCCCAGAACGGCAGCGGCAGCACCTGCGCCAGCAGCAGCGAGAGTCCCGCGGTGCCGCCGGTGACGAGCCCGCTCCAGGCCAGCAGCGACAGGCCGAGCGACACGAGAAAAGAGCCGACCGCGATCGCCAGGACGTCCTCGAGCCGGGTGTGGCGCAGCGCGGGCACGGCCTGCGCCTCCTCCATGACAGTCACGGTTCCCCTCCCCGGTCTCCACTCCGCCTCCATCTTCCCGTCCGCGGGCGCCCCCATCCGCCACCCGCACCGGGGAATAGCCCTGCCTCCCATCGGTTTCCCCTCTGGAGGCGCTCCGGCGCCTGACGACTCGAAGGGAAACCCCATGCAGATCCTCCTCACCGGTGGCACCGGCTACATCGGCTCCGCCGTCCTCGACGCCCTCGCCGCGAAGGGCCACGACGTGACGGTCGCGGTCCGCAGCGAGGACGCCGCCACCAAAGTCGGGCTCAAGGGAGCGAAGGCCGTGGTGGGTGACATCACCGACCCCGCCTGGTTCGCCGAGCGCCTCCGCGAGGCGGATGGTGCTGTCCACACCGCGGCCGGTGGTGGAGCCGCCATGGATGCGGCAGTCCTCGACGCGGTGATCGACGCGTTCGCCGGCACCGGCAAGCCGTACGTGCACACCGGCGGCGTCTGGTCGTGGGGGAGCAGCGCCGACATCTCCGAGTCGGACCCGCACAGCCCGCCGGCCCTCACCGCGTGGCGCGACGAGCAGGAGGCGCGCATCCTCGCCTCCGACGTGCAGGCCTCCGTCCTCGCGCCCGCCATCGTCTACGGCTACGGCGGCGGCATCCCGGCCGGAGTGATCGCAGGCGCTCCCCGCAACGAGCACGGCGCCCTCCGCCTGGTCGGCGACGGCAGCCAGCACTGGGCGACGGTGCACGTCGACGATCTCGCCGACCTGTACGTGCGGGTGCTCGAGCAGGCGCCCGGCGGCGGCACCTACATCGGCGCGAACGGGGAGAACCCGACAGTCCGGGAGCTGGCAGAGGCGGCTGCGGGCGAAGGCGGCAGCGTCGTCGCGGAGTCGGCGGAGGAGACGCGTGCGCGGCTCGGCGAGGGCTTCGCGGACGCGCTGCTGCTCGATCAGCAGGCGATCGGGCGACTCGCACGGGAGACTTTCGGCTGGGAGCCGACCCGCCCCTCGATCCTCGTGGAGCTGCGCGGGTCGGCGGAGGACGACGGCGCGGCGTGAGCGAGGCGGTCGGACAGCGGCGGGGCGGCGCGTCGGCCGCTAGCGTTCTGCCATGGAAGGTCGCCGAATCGCGGCTGCAGCGCTTGCCGGATCCGCGCTGCTGCTCGCCGCGTGCTCGGGAAGTCCTCAGTCGGTGTGCCCGGCGGTGGGCTGGATCAACGTCGTCGCAGTGCGGGTCGACGGCTCGACGCAGGCCGTCGGCCTCGTCGATCGCGTCGAGTTCTGCGACGACACCCAGTGCTCGCAGGGGCCGGATGAGATCCCGGACACCTCGTCGGTCCTGCCGTACGTGGCTGAGGAGGTCGGGCCGGGACACTGGCGGATCTCGATCGACATGAGCTCACCCGAGTCGGCGACCATCCGTGCTCTGGACGCCGAGGGCCGGGAGCTCGCCGCCACGACGGAGCCGCTCGTGTGGGAGCGCGTGGGCGGGTCGGAGCAGTGCGGCGGTCCGGGATCCGCCGAGGTGTCGATCGCACTGTGATCCGACGCCGCCTGACCGCGGCTCCCGGCCGAGTCTGGAAGACTGTGCCGGTGACTTCTCGACCGGCCGGCGTCCACTGGGCGCCGGCCGTTCTGCTCGGCAGGGCGGCCCGCGTGGCGGCACGCCTGCGCAAGCGCGGCGGCGGTTCGGCAGTGCCCGGGCTCGTCGTCAACAAGGTGGCCCCCGGGTTCCTCGGGAGCGTGCTGTCGCACTTCCCCGAAGGCCTCGTGGCGGTCTCCGGCTCGTCGGGCAAGTCGACGACGACGAAGATGCTGGTCACCGTGCTCGAGGCGCACGGCAAGCGGATCTTCACGAACCCGTCGACCGCGAACATCAGCCAGGGCCTCACCTCCGCCCTCCTGGAGCAGTCGTCGCTGACCGGCCGCATCCGCGCCGACCTCGCCGTCCTCGAGATGGACGAAGGGCACGGCGCGCTCCTCGCCCCGCAGTTCGAGGCGCGCATGGCGGTGCTCACCAACGTGATGACCGACCAGATCGACCGCTTCCACGACAGCGAGAAGGTCCTCGGCTACCTCCGGAGCATCGCGTCCCGCGCCGCCGGCGAGCTCGTCCTCAACGGCGACGACGGGATGCTCGAGCGCCTCGGGACCGACGGCGACAGCCCCCGCACCATCCGGTTCGGCGTCGCCCCCGCCCTGATCGAGGCGCTTCCACGCGGCCTCGGCTACGCGGAGTCGCTCGCGCACGGATTCGACGGCGGAGTCGTGGTCACCGCCGTGCAGGGCCGCTCCGCCACTCTCGCCTTCGACGGGGCCACCCACGACGTCACCCTCCCGGCGCGTGGCATCCACTACGCCGTGGACGCGGCGGCTGCGATCGCGGCGGCGCACGCGCTGCTCGGGACCGCCTTCGATCCCTCCCTCGCGATCGGTGCCATCTCCGCCATGCCCGCCGTCTTCGGGCGCGGCGAGGTGGTCACGGTGCGCGGCAAGGAGGTTGAGTTCGTGCTGGTGCAGAACCCGACGAGCTTCCAGCTGAACGTCGACGAGCTCGACGAGGGCCTCGACCAGGTCTTCGTCGCGATGGGCTCCGATGTCGCCGACCCGTCCTACTTCTGGCCCGTGGACGCCTCCCGCATCGGCCGCGCACGCATCGTGTCCGGGTCGAAGGCGCAGGAGATGGCGCTCCAGCTGCTTCACCAGGGCGTGCAGGTCGACGAGATCGATCCCGACCTCCCAGGCGCGCTCGACAGGTTCCTGGCCCTTCCCGAGCCGTCGAAGGGCGTGAAGACGATCGTGTTCACCGCCGACCCGATGCGCCGCACCCGCAGCCACCTGGGGCTCGCCCAGTGACCGCGCTCCGCTTCCTCCAGCTGTTCCCCGAACTCACCAACGTGAACGGGGATGCCGAGAACGCCCTCGTGCTGGCTCGCCGAACCGAGTGGGCCGGCGGCGAGGCGGAGGTCGTCAAGCTGGCCGTCGGCGAGCCCGCTCCCGCCACCGCGCCCGCCGCCGTGATCCTGGGCTCCGGCGTGGACTCCACCCTGGTCCGGGTGCGCGAGGCGCTGGAGGCAATCCGGGGCCCGCTCATCGAGTGGCTGGCCGCGGGCGTCCCGGTGCTGGCCGTCGGCACGGGTCTCGAACTGCTGGGCCGCCGCCTGGACCTCGCCGACGAGACCCTCGCGGGGCTCGGCATCGTGCCGGGGGAGACGACGGCGCTGCCGAAGCGGGTCGCGGGCGACCTGGTCCTCGACTCCGCCTGGGGACGCCTGTTCGGCTACGAGAACCACGGCCGAGGATTCGTGCTCGACCCGGGCGTGACCTCTTTCGGCCGTGTCGTGTCCGGCACCGGCAACGGTGACGGCGCCGACGGAGTCCACCTCGGCAGCCTCTACGGCACCCACCTGCACGGCCCGGTGCTCGCGCGGAACCCCGCCCTGGCGATGGCGGTCCTCGCCGCCGCGGCCGGTCCAGACCTCGACGCCTACGCTCCGGGGCGCGCTGACGGCGTCGCCGACGCGATCACCGCGGCGGCCGCCCGGCGGCTCGGACTGTGACGCCCGCACCGCGGCCGACGCTCGACGGGGCACCAGTCGGTTCCGCAACCCGCTCCTCGCTGCCTCCGAGACGGCTGTTCCGGTCGCTCGCGCTGCTCGAGGCCGTCACCTGGACCCTCCTCCTCGCCGGACTGCTGCAGAAGTACGCGTTCGACGCGGGGGACTGGGGCGTCAGCGTCGGCGGCGCCCTGCACGGCTTCGTGTTCCTCGCCTACGCGGCGACCGCGGTCCTGACCGCGTGGAACCAGCGGTGGAACCTGGCGACCACAGCCGTGGCGGTCGTCAGTGCGGTCGTCCCGTACGCGACGATCCCCGTCGAGCGGTGGCTGGATCGCTCCGGCCGGCTGGTGGGCGGCTGGCGGACCGAGTCCACCGAGGATCCCCGGGATGCGCGGCCCCTCGACCGGTTCGTCCGCTGGTTCCTGCGGCGCCCGGCCGTGCTCGCGGCTGTCCTCGTCGCGGGCGTCGCCGTCGTCTTCGTCGTGCTGCTGATCCTCGGTCCTCCCGGCGGACGCTGAGCCGGCAGCCCGACAACCGAGTCAGCGCGGCGCGAGCGCCTGCAGCGACCGCCGGTAGGCGCCCGGGGTGATGCCGGTCACCGCCCGGAAGTCCCCGGTGAGATGCGCCTGGTCGGTGTAGCCGAGGTCGGCGGCGAGCGCGGCGAGATCGGCGTCCGGTTCGGTGGCGAGGACGCGCGCGACCTCCTGCAGTCGCACCCGGCGGCTGATCCACTTCGGCCCCTTGCCGAGAGTCGCCTTGAGCACCCGCTGCACTGTCCGCTCGCTCACTCCGAACTGCTCGGCGAGATCCTGGCCGGCAGGGGACCGCACGCGCAGCGTCAGTTCCTCGACTATGGCGTTCGCCAGCAGCAGGTCGGGGGTGAGTGGGGCGGCGGCCAGGCGCTGGGTGATCGCCGCGTCCGCCGCGGCGGCGCGCTCGGCGGGAGTCGGCGCCTCGGAGACCTCGGCCAGGAGGGCGTGGAGCCCGGGCGAGAGCGCGGGGGTGAGGGGGACCGTGCTGTCGGCGATGTCCGTCGGGGAGAGCGAGCTCAGCGCGGCGAGACCGGCCGGGCGCAGCCGGATGCCGAACGCCGACCCGCTGCCGGCGATGATCCGCGTCCACGCACGCTCCTGCACACCGGTCACGACCAGCGGGCCCGGGCCGTCCCCGGTCTCGAGGGTCAGCGTGACCGAGGGGGTGTCGATGATCCTCTGCTCGATCCGCTCGCCGGCGTCGAGGTTCCATTCGACGAACCAGTAGCGGTCGACGACGGACGTCACAGCGGCGGCCGGGTCGAACCAGCGGGCGCCGTAGCGCTGCAGGTTGCCGGGCGCGAGCACGCCCGTCCTCTCGTCCGGACCCAAAGGCCGGGCGCGGTCGCCGAGGTCGGAGGTCACCCGTCCAGTCTGCCGGTCGGTTTTCTCCAAGCGCACGGGACGGGGCCGCGCGAGGATACGGAGACGGCACGGAAACGCGCGGCGGAGGAGGACGACATGCACACCACCAACTACCGGGACACCTTCATCGAGGTGGCCGAGGACTGCCCGGTCGGGGAGGGTGAGGTGCCCGCCGGGCGGGGCGGCGCCAAGACAGTAGCCGTGCAGCAGTACGAGCTGATCGCCGCCAACCCCTACGTGCTGACCTCCGACGAGGTCGTCTTCGAGGTGTTCGCGGAGCGCGCGGGCATCCCGCCGGAGGAGCGCGACGGCGAGCGCGAGCGGTTCTTCTCGAAGGGCCAGCCCTGCCTGCGCTCGTCGCCGCTCGGCAAGCGGCACGGCTGGGGCACCCACCACGACGAGCAGGGCCGCGTCGCCCTGGTCCCGCTCGGCTCGGCGGAGTACGAGCGGCTGAAGTCTGACCCTGCTGTCGCCCACACCCGGGCGATGAGGTCGAAGCGCGCCTAGCGGAGACCGCCCGGCCGCGCGCCGAGGCGTCGGTGCCGGGCCGAGCAGACCGACGTAGCGGGGAAGGGTGCCCGCTCGATAGCGGGCAGGCGCGCCTGCCGCGCTCTCCCGTCGGGCGCCCGCATACTCGGGCGAGCGGCGCGACAGCGCGCCGGCACGGAAGGACGGCACGTGATCCTCGACGACCTGACCCTGCGGGTCATCTTCGCGTTGACCGCGCTCGTCCTGCTCGTGCTGTTCCTCCTCACCTTCCGCAGCACCCGGTCGTCGTTCAGCCTGGGCTGGGTGCTGTCCCTCGCCTTCCTGCTGGTCGGGTCGTCGGCCTACCTCCTCATCGGGACGGGCCTGCAGCCGTGGGCGGTGCCGGTGGGCAACGCGCTCACTGTGGTCGGGCTGACGTGGTCGTGGAGCGCCGTCCGGGCCCTGCGCCTCAAGAAGCCCAGCGCGTGGGCGTTCGTGCTGCCCGCCCTGGGAGTCGGCGCCGCTGCCGCGCTCGACTCCCCGGCGACCAACGAGAATGCCGGGCAGGTCGCCCTCTACGCCGGCATCGCGGTGCTGCTGGGGCTCTCGGCCGCAGAGCTGCGTCGCGCCCACTCCGGCTCCGCGCGGTCGCGGCGACCGCTGCTCGTGGCGTCGGCCGGGCTCTCCGCCTACTACCTGGGCCGACTCGTCTTCGTGGTCACCGGCGACTTCGGCAGTCCGGTGATCGACGCCGCCGTCAGCGAGACGGTGGCGACCCTCGTCACGCTCCTCCTCCTCATCGTCGTCGGCTTCAGCATGGCGGGCCTCAGCCATGACGAGAGCATGAGCCGGATCCGGGCCCGCGAGACGAAGGCGAAGCGCGAGCTGAGCGAGGGGGCGCAGGTGCAGCAGAACCTGCTGCCCGCCCCGCCGCCGGACCTCCGCGGCTTCGCGGTCTCCGGCGCCTGCGTGCCGAGCCGCGCCCTGAGCGGTGACTTCTTCGACTGGCAGCGGACCTCGACCGGCCTGGTGGTCACTGTTGCAGACGTGATGGGCAAGGGAATCGGCGCCGCGATGCTCGGTGCGACGATCCGGGCGGGACTGCGCATCGGCGCAGAGGACGGACCGGAGCGTGCGGTGAGCGGCGCCATGCGCGCCATCGGCTCCGACCTCGCCCGCAACGACGCGTTCGCCACCCTCTTCTCCGCCCACCTCGACGAGGCCACGGGCGAACTGACGGTGCTGGACGCCGGCCATGGCCTCGCAGTGATCGTGCGCAGCACCGGCCGGCAGGTGTGGATCCGGTCCGGGAACCTGCCGCTCGGCCTGCTGCCCGATCAGTCGTGGATGGTGCAGCGCCATCGGCTCGAGCCGGGCGACAGGCTCCTCATCTTCAGCGACGGCGTCCTCGACCTCTTCGGCGGGCTCGTCGACTCCATCCTGGCGGCGGCCTCGGCGGCGGTGCCCGGCCGCCCCGCCGACGTGCCGGCGGCGGAGTCGGTGCGCCTGATCCAGGAGCTCGCCGAGGCCGGCGCCCACGAGGACGACGTGACGGTGGTGGCCATCGAGCGCCTCGGAGCGCGGACGGCACACGAGGCGGCCGTCACAGCGCCCGTGCCCGTCAGCCGCTTCTGATCTGACGGCCCCGCCTGCACCCCTGCCGCCGCAGGTCGACCGGCTGGACGGGGCCGGCCTCAGGCGCGGGAATACTGGGAGGACGCGCTGCCGAGCGGGAAAGCACCGCACGACAGCGGAACGGATACGCGTCGCCACCGAAGGGACGTCATGGAGCACCTCGTCGACAGGAGCGTCAGCGCCGCGCTGTTCACCTCCTCCAGCCGCGACCCGCTGCCGGAGCAGGCACGGATCGTCGTCATCGGTGGCGGGATCATCGGCACCAGCACCGCACTGCACCTCGCCGAGGCGGGGGAGCGGGACGTCCTCCTGCTGGAGGCGAACGTGCTCGCCGGCGGCACGACCTGGCACGCTGCCGGGCTCGTCGTGGGTGCTCGGGGAACGGGTGCTCTGACCGGGCTCGCCCAGTACGGGCTCGCGAGCTATGCCGGGCTCGGGGAGCGGTCGGGCATCGACGTCGGCTTCCAGCGGCCCGGGTCGCTGTCTCTC
>DATCMN010000027.1:0-2167 GCA_036563405.1 Naasia sp.
GCGCGTTCCGGTCGGCACTGACCACACCGGATCTCCGCAGGAAGATCCTCTTCACGCTCGGGATCGTCGCGGTCTACCGGCTCGGTGCCACGATCCCGTCGCCCGGCGTGTCCTACCCGCTGGTGCAGCAGTGCCTCGAGCAGGTGCAGGGCGGCGAGACGTCCAGCGTCTACTCGCTCATCAACCTGTTCTCCGGCGGCGCGCTGCTCCAGCTCTCCATCTTCGCGCTCGGGATCATGCCGTACATCACGGCGAGCATCATCGTGCAGCTGCTGACCGTGGTCATCCCGCGGTTCGAGCAGCTCAAGAAGGAGGGGCAGTCGGGTCAGGCCAAGCTGACCCAGTACACCCGCTACCTCACGATCGCGCTGGCGATCCTGCAGGCCACCGGCATCGTGGCCCTGGCCGACCGCCAGCAGCTGTTCGTCGGCTGCTCGCTGGACATCATCCCCGGCGACAACGTGTTCGACCTGGCGCTGATCGTCGTCGTCATGACGGCCGGCACCGCGGTGATCATGTGGCTGGGCGAGCAGGTCACCGAGCGCGGCATCGGCAACGGCATGTCCCTGCTGATCTTCGCCTCGATCGCCGCCCGCATCCCGGCCGAGGGCGCCAACATCCTCAACAACCCCGAGGGCGGGCCGCTGATCTTCACCGGCGTCTGCGTCTTCGGTCTCGCGATCATCGCGAGCGTCGTCTTCGTCGAGCAGGGCCAGCGCCGCATCCCGGTGCAGTACGCCAAGCGGATGGTCGGCCGGCGCATGTACGGCGGCACGTCCACCTACCTGCCGCTGAAGGTCAACCAGGCCGGCGTCATCCCCGTCATCTTCGGGTCCTCGCTGCTCTACCTGCCCGACCTCGTCTCGCGGCTGGCCGGCAGCACGGGCGGGCCGTTCCAGCAGTTCGTGCAGACCTACCTGGTGGACCAGTCGAACCCGGTCCACATCGTCCTCTACATCGCCCTCATCATCTTCTTCACGTACTTCTACGTCGGCATCACGTTCAACCCCGACGAGCGGGCCGACGAGATGAAGAAGTTCGGCGGGTTCATCCCGGGCATCCGCCCGGGCCGCCCGACGGCCGAGTACCTGCAGTACGTGCTGTCCCGCATCACGCTGCCCGGCTCGCTGTACCTGGGCGTCGTCGCCGTGCTCCCGAACTTCTTCCTCGGGATCACCGGCTCGGGCCAGAACCAGAACTTCCCCTTCGGCGGCACGGCTGTGCTGATCATGGTCGGGGTGGGCCTGGACACCGTGAAGCAGATCGAGAGCCAGCTCATGCAGCGCAACTACGAGGGCTTCCTGCGCTAACGTCGCACGATCGGTCGGGGCAGTACGAAGGGGAAGGCGGGGTCGCGTGCGACTCGTTCTGGTCGGTCCGCCGGGCGCGGGCAAGGGCACACAGGCGGGCCGGATGTCCGCCCGCCTGGGCGTGCCGCACATCTCCACGGGTGACCTGTTCCGGGCCAACCTCGAGGAGCGGACCGAGCTCGGCGTCGCGGCGAAGGCCTACATGGACGCCGGCGAGCTCGTCCCCGACGACGTGACCGTGGCGATGGTGCGCGACCGGTTCGCCCGCCCCGACGCGGCGGCGGGGTTCATCCTCGACGGCTTCCCCCGCACCGCGCCCCAGGCGAAGGCGCTCGCCGTCCTGCTCGACGAGCAGGGCCTCAAGCTCGACGCGGTCGTGGAGTTCGCGATCTCCGACGAGGTGGTGGTGGGCCGGCTGCTCGGCCGCGGTCGCAGCGACGACACCGAGGACGTCATCCGCCGCCGCCAGCAGGTCTACCGCGACGACACCGCGCCCCTGCTCGAGTACTACCGCGACCTCGTGGTGAGCATCGACGCCGTCGGCACCGTGGACGAGGTCACCGAGCGCGTGTTCGCCGCCCTGAAGGACGGGTAGAGCGGCACCGTGGCGGGACGAGGCGGGGTGCGCGGGATGCTCGCGCGCCTGCGGGGCCGGGACATCGAGATCAAGACGCCGGGGGAGCTGGAGGCGATGCGCGCCGCGGGCGCCCTGGTCGCCCGCACCCTGGCCGCGGTCACCGCGCACGCGGCCCCGGGCGTCAGCACGGCGGAGCTCGACGCGCTGGCCGAGCAGACGATCCGCGACGGCGGCGCCGTGCCGTCCTTCCTGGGCTACCACGGCTACCCGGCGTCGATCT
>DATCMN010000028.1:0-3631 GCA_036563405.1 Naasia sp.
GGCGGCCACCGGGTTCTTCTTCTGCGGCATCGCGGACGAGCCGCCCTCCCCCTCGGCGATCGCGAGGTCGAGCTCGCCGATCTCGGCGCGGGTGCCCTGGCTCACCTCGAGGCCGATCCGGCCGAGGGCGCCGATCAGGATGGCGAGGGCCGAGCCGAGCTCCGCGATGGGTGCGCGCTCGACGTGCCAGGGCACAGCCCGGTAGCCGAGGCCAAGGTTCGCGGCGTAGGCGTCGCGCACCTGCTCGGCCCGCTCCGGGCCGAGGACGTCGACGAGGACGGCGAGGGTCCCGACCGACCCGCCCAGCTGGGCGGGCAGCGGCAGCGATTCCAGCCGACGCCAGGCCCGGAGCACCCCGTCGAGGAGGACGGCGAAGCGGAGTCCCAGAGTGGTCGGCGCCGCCTGCTGGCCCAGGGTGCGGCCGGCCACAGCGGTCCCCCGATGCTCGTCCGCGAGGGCGGCCAGCCCCTGCACCACCGGCGGGAGGAGCGCGCCCAGCTCGGCCACGACGCGCGAGGCGACGAGCATCGCCGCGGTGTCGAGGATGTCCTGGCTGGTCGCGCCGAGGTGGATCGCGTCGCGCGCTTCGGCGGGCGCGCCCGCGCGCAGTGCGGCGATCAGCGGGATCACCGGGTTGCCGCCGCCGCGCGATTCCGCGGCGAGGGCACCGGCGTCGGGCACCGACTGCAGGGCGTTCGCAGCGTCGGCGGGGGCGGCCCCGACGAGGGCAAGGGCGGCGAGCAGGGCGCGCTCGGCGTCCACCATCGCCGCGACGTACGCCTCATCGCCGACGATGTCGGCGGCGGAGCCGCTGGCGGCGTCGAGGAGTCCGACGTCGAGGGGGTCCGTCATCGCGGCCCCGGGTAGTCGAGGAACACCGTCTCGCCGTCGCCCTGGATGCGCACGTCGAACCGGTACGAGGCCGGCCCGTCCTGCCGGGCGAGGAGCGTGCCGCGTCGGTCCGCGTCGACCCGCTCGAGCAGCGCGTCGGTCGGTTCCGCCTCTCCCTCGGCGACGAAGTAGGCGCGGGTGATCAGGTGGTGCGTGAGTCCGCGGGCGAACAGGGTGAGCACGGCGTAGCGGGCGCCGCTCGCGACAGGGCCCGGCAGCAGGGTGAGGAACTCGAACGTGCCGTCTGCCAGGACGGCCGCGCGGCCGAAGCCGGTGAAGACGCCGCGGGCGCGGTACCGGCTGCCCGGCTCCTGCACGATGTTGCCGCCCTCGTCGGCCTGCCAGAGCTCGAGGATCGCGTCCGGCACGGGCTCGCCCGCACCGTCGAACACCGTGCCGTGCAGGCGGATCGCGCCGGGTGCGGTCGCCGGGACCAGCTCGGGGCCGCCCTCGAAGGGCAGCGCGAAGCCGAAGAACGGCCCGATCGTCTGGGACGGCGTCTGCACCAGCGGCGGGGTGCCGGAGAGGTCCTCCTGCCGCGCGATGCTCTCGGCGGCGGTGAGGGGCTCCTGCCCGCTCAGCGCCGGCTGGCCGTCGGCGCGCTCAGTGGTCGCCATGCTCGTCCTCCATCCAGGTCGCGGTGGATCCCGTCAGGACGATGTCCCAGCGGTAGCCGGTGGCGATCTCGGGAACCGTCAGATCGTGATCGTACGTCGCGATCAGCCGGTCGCGCGCGGCCTGCTCGGGGATCGACTGGTAGATCGGGTCGAGCGCGAACAGCGGGTCCCCGGGGAAGTACATCTGGGTGACCAGCCGGTGGGTGAAGGCGTTGCCGAACAGGGAGAAGTGGATGTGCGCGGGCCGCCAGGCGTTGCGGTGGTTCTTCCACGGGTAGGGGCCCGGCTTGATCGTCACGAAGGTGTAGGAGCCGTCGTCGCCGGTGAGTGTGCGGCCCACCCCCGTGAAGTTCGGGTCGAGCGGCGCCGGGTGCTGGTCGCGCTTGTGGATGTACCGTCCGGACGCGTTCGCCTGCCACACCTCCAGCAGCTGGTTCCGCACGGGGCGCCCGTCGCCGTCGAGCACGCGCCCGGTGACGATGATCCGCTCGCCCAGCGGGTCGGCCGGGTGCTGGACGGTGAGATCGCTCTCGTAGGGGTCGACGTCGACGTGGCCGAAGGTGGGCGCCGTCCGCTCGATCTCCTCCGGGTCGACCTTGATCAGCTCGTGGGTGGGGTGCCGGAGGATGCTCGACCTGTAGGGCGCGTAGTCCCGCAGGGGGTGACGGACCGCCCTGCCGCTCTCGCCCGTTCGGCGTTCGACCTCTCGGATCTCGGCGGTGATCTCCGCCTGGGTCGCCTCGTCGGGCATCCGGACCTCCTCGTCTCTGTCGCAGAGGCGCCGGGCGTTCCCGCAGAGCGGTGCGCCGCGCCTCCGCAGTCTGTTCCAACGTGCCAGGCCGCCGCCGTCCCCGCTCGTCGGTTTCCGCTCAGCGGAAGCGCTACCGTGCGTTCCGCCGCCCCCTGCCGCTCACTCGTACGGCCAGCCGGTGTACGCCTCGGCGAGGTAGGTGCTGCCAGCATCGGAGGAGACCACCGACTCCAGCTCGCCCAGCTGGCGGCGCCTGTCGAAGTCGGTCGCCTCGGGCGTCAGGTGCAGCATGCTCGTCATCCACCAGGAGAAGTGCTGCGCGCGCCAGATGCGGCGGAGTGCCCGCTCCTCGTAGCCGTCGAGGCCCGCCTCGCCGTCGCCCCGGTAGAAGGCGGTGAAACCTTCGCCGAGGATCCGGACGTCGTTGACGGCGAGGTTCATGCCCTTCGCGCCGGTAGGGGGAACGGTGTGGGCGGCGTCGCCGACCAGGAAGGCGCGGCCCTTCCGGAGCTTCCACGCGACGAAGCTGCGGAAGCGGAGGACGTCGCGCTGGAAGATCGGTCCCTCGAGCAGCTCCCGCCCGGCGACCCGGGTCTGCAGCGAGTCCCAGATCTGCGCATCGCTCCACTCCTGCGGGTCCTGCCCCGGGTCGCACTGCAGGTACATGCGCTGGACCGTGGCGGAGCGCTGGCTGATGAGCGCGAAGCCGGAGTCCGAGTTGGCGTAGATCAGCTCGTCCGCAGACGGCGGCGCCTCGGTGAGAATCCCGAACCAGGCGAACGGGTACTCCCGGAAGTAGCCGCCCGTCGACGAACCGGTGACCGCCGCGCGGGTCGCGCTCCGCGAGCCGTCGGCACCCACCACGAAGTCCGCCAAGATCTCGAACTCGCGCCCGTCCGCATCCGTGCCGGTGATCCGGGGACGGTCGTCGACGTCGGTGACCGCGGCGACGCTCGAGCCGAACCGGATGTCGCCCCCGTCCTCGAGCCGCCGGGCCACGAGGTCCTTCAGCACCTCGTGCTGCGGATAGAGGTAGACGGCACGCCCGACCAGGCGCTCGAAGTCGATCCGGTGCCCGGCGCCGCCGAACTGCAGCTCGATGCCCTCATGTCGGCCGCCGTCGACGAGCACTCGGGTGGACGCCCCCGTCTCTACGAGGTGGTCGACCGTCCCCTGCTCGAGGATGCCTGCGCGGATCGTGCTCTCGACGGCCTCGCGCGTGCGGCTCTCGATCACCACACTGGCGATGCCCTCGCGGTGCAAGAGGTGCGACAGGAGCAGACCGGCGGGCCCCGCTCCGACGATGGCGACGGCTGTGCGTTCGATCTCGGCCACGGGGTCTCCTTCGACGGCAGGCGGTGCCCCCAGTCTG
>DATCMN010000037.1:0-1981 GCA_036563405.1 Naasia sp.
CCGCGTGCGGCAGCGACGACGACTCCAGCACCAGCGGCAGCACCGGATCGTCGGGCGCGAGCTCGACGACCGCCTCGGCTCCTGCCGAGGGCGGCGAGGGCGGCGCCCCGGCCTGGTGCGGCGACGAGAAGATCAAGCTCGGCATCCAGGACGGCGGCGGGCTCAACGCCTGGTCGGCGGCCTCGCTCGAGCAGGTCAAGCTCGAGGCGGCCAAGTGCCCGAACATCGAGGACCAGGTCATCGTCAACGCGGGCTTCGACCCGCAGAAGGCGACCTCCGGCATCCAGTCGATGATCTCTCAGGGGGTCAACGCGCTGGTCATCATCCCGGACGCCGGCGTCTGCGCCGAGCTGCCGACGATGCGCCAGGCGACCCAGCGCGGCGTCGCTGTGGCGACCTACGCGGCCGACGGCTGCGGCGAGGTCGGCAAGGACTATGTCTCCTACTCCGACTGGGACACGGTCAACAACGGCCGCGTGCTCACCGAGTGGCTCGTCGAGCAGATGGGCGGCAAGGGCAACCTGCTGTTCCTGGGCGGCCCTCCCGGCAACCCGGTCGACGTCGGCCACGTCAAGGGCATGATGGAGGTGCTCGCCGACCACCCGGAGATCAAGGTCCTCGACAACGTCAGCGAGGAGAGCTGGCCGGCCACCAACTGGGACCCGGCCGAGGCGCAGAAGGTCATGTCCAGCCTGCTGGCCAAGTACCCGCAGGTCGACGGCGTGTTCGACGGCTACGGCCTCAGCGTCCAGGGCGAGATCAAGGCGTTCGAGGACGCGGGCCGCAAGGTCCCGCCGATCGCCACCTCGCAGCTCAACGCGAACTCCTGCACCTGGGAGGAGCGCAAGGGCACCGACGAGGAGTTCGAGATGGCCACGGTCTCCAACCGCAACTGGACGGGCCGCCTGGCCGTCCGCCACGCGGTCGCCGCGGCCAACGACATGGAGTGGGACGAGCCGCAGATCATCAAGCTCCCGCTGCTGGAGGACTCCACGAACCCCGACATGGAGCCCAAGTGCTACAAGGGCGAGGGGCCGGAGTACGACCCCTCCAACTCGATGACCGACGAGGAGCTCCAGGAGCTCCTCGAGGCCGGGGCCTGATCGGGCGGCAGGCATGACGACGGAGGCGAGGGAGGTCCCCATGACCGACACGGCCGACCGGCTCGAGCTGCGGCTCACCGACGTCGAGAAGTCCTTCGGCGGCGTGCGCGCCCTGAAGGGCGTCTCGTTCAGCGTCCGCGCGGGCGAGGTCCACGCGCTGCTGGGCGAGAACGGCGCCGGGAAGTCGACGCTCATGGCCATCGCGGCGGGCGCGCTCGCGCCCGACGCGGGGGCCGTGGAGATCGGTGGGGAGCCCCTCGCCTCCGCCAGCCCGAGCGCCGCCCAGGCGCTCGGCCTGGCCGTCGTCTACCAGCACCCGGCGATCGCCGACGATCTCTCGGTGCTGGAGAACATGCTGCTGGCGATGCCGTCCGACCGCCGGCCGTCCTACGGCAAGGCGCAGGCGTGGGCGCGCGAGCGCCTCGACGCGGTGGGGGCGCGGATCGACCCGCTGCGCCGCGCGACCGAGCTGTCGGCCGCCGAGCACCAGCTCGTGGAGATCGCCAAGGCGCTGGCGCTCGAGCCGCGCGTGCTGATCCTCGACGAGCCGACCGCCGCCCTGGGCGCGGCCGAGGTGCAGCACCTCTTCGAGCAGGTCCGCGCGATCCGCGCGCGGGGGACGGCGGTCGTCTACATCTCGCACCGCATCCCCGAGGTCACCGAGATCGCCGACCGCCTCACCGTCCTGCGCGACGGCGAGTACCGCGGCACCTTCCCGACCGCCGAGCTGGACCCCGACGACATCCTCAAGCTCATCGTCGGGCGCCAGATCGAGGCGGTCTTCCCCGACAAGCCGACCACCCCGCCGGGCGACGAGGTCCTCGGGGTGACCGGGCTCTCGGGCGAGGCGTTCCACGACGTGTCGCTCACCGTCCGCG
>DATCMN010000044.1:0-1793 GCA_036563405.1 Naasia sp.
TCACCCGCGAGTTCGTCCGCGGGCTGGGTGAGGGTTACCTGGCCGGCACGGACCCGCGTGATCCGTTCGCCGCACCGATCCACGCCGACCTCCGCGGCTTGCCTCCGACGTACCTGCAGGTGGGCGCCGAGGAGGCGTTGCTCGACGACAGCCGGGGGCTCGCAAGACGGCTCCGCGCCGCGGGCGTCGACGCGCGACTCGACGCGTTCCCCGGTCAGCTGCACACGTTCCAGATGGCCGCCGGCCACACGGCGGTGGCCGACGACGCGATCGGGAGGGCGGGCTCGTGGCTACGGTCGACACTGTTCCCGTGACCCGATTCGAGCAAGCCGCCGCTCCACTGCGCCGGGAGCTGCTCGCGCACTGCTACCGGATGCTCGGCTCCTGGGACGACGCGGAGGACGCCGTCCAGGAGACCTACCTGCGCGGCCTGCGCGCGTGGGAGGGCTTCGAGCAGCGCGCGTCGGCGCGCACGTGGCTGCACCGGATCGCCACCAACGTGTGCCTCAACGCCGCCCGCGACCGCGGTCGCCGTGCCCTGCCCTCCGGCCTCGGAGCGCCTTCCGGGGGCGTCGACGACGCTCCCGAGGTGCTGGCGCCCGAGACCTGGATCCAGCCCGTCAACGACGCCCGCTCGGACCTGCGGCTGGCGTTCATCGCCGGGATGCAGACGCTGCCGCCGACCCAACGCGCCGTGCTGCTGCTCCGCGACGTGCTGTCGTTCCCGGCGGCCGAGGTCGCCGACATGCTCGACATGTCGGTCGCGGCGGTCAAGAGCAGCCTCCAGCGCGCCCGGGCCCGCCTCGCGGACGTCGCGCCCGAGCCCGACGACGTGGTCGAGCCGAGCGCCCCGGAGGCACGCCGACTGCTCGACGCGTACGTGACCGCGTTCGAGACCGCGGACGTCGACGTGTTGACGGCCGTGCTCCGGGCCGACGCCACCCTCGAGCTCGTGCCGAGCCGCGCGTGGTACGCCGGCAAGGCGCGCTGCACACCGGTCCTGACCGGCGCCGTCGGCGACCCCGGTGACTGGCGCATGCAGCGTACGGTGGCGAACGGCCAGCCCGCGGTGGCGGCCTACCTGCAAGGAGAGCCGTTCGGCGTCGCGGTGCTCGACGTGCGCCGGGACGGCATCGCCGGCATCAGCGTCTTCGGCGACCCGGCGCTCGTCGAGCGGTTCGGGGAGTAACCGTCGATGGACCGACGCGCGAGTCAGCCCTTCCGCCTCGCTCCCATGAGATGTAGGGGCCCGATCGAGTGCGACGCGGTCGCAGCGCCGAGCGGCGTCCGCTGGCTTACGGTGACGACGAGCGAGGCGCGCAGCGGAGTCCTTGCGGCCGCGGTCAGCACCTTGCGCGGAAGCCGCAGGTCCTCCTTCCACACCGCTCGCTTTGCGAACCGTCGGGACGCTGAGATGGTGACGGGGCGCTTTCGACCCGGCACCGACACGGCCAACTCGGCACGAGCGCGGCCGGGTTGTTCGATCCGCGCACGAAGCCGCCACGACCCGCGGGCACCTACGACCTGCCGGCGAGCGCCTTCCGCTCGAACGTAGAGCCTGAGCGGACGGGTCCCCTGCCCGTGGCCCTCGACGAAGACACCGTCCGGGCGCAATGACGCTGTCACCCGACCGACGGGCCATTCCTGGTAAGAGCGATCGTCGGTCCCGTCGAGCGGCAAGTCCGAATTGAAGGTGAACAGCACACAGTCGATCCGGCGGGCGTCGCGGCGACTACAGGGACCGACGTAGGTGCCCACGCTACCGCCCTCGTCACCGTCACTCTGCCCGAACC
>DATCMN010000052.1:0-2054 GCA_036563405.1 Naasia sp.
CCAGGTAGTCGCCCGCGAACGCGTTGGACAGCGCCGCGGCAGTGGTGATGCCGGACGCCATCATGAGGAAGCCGACCATGAACGACAGGAACGGGATCTTGAAGGCGCGCTCGGCATATCGGGCGGCGCCGCCGGCGTGCGGATACTTGGTGATCAGCTCCGCGTAGGTGCCCGCCGTAAGCAGCGCGACCACCAGCGCGATGAGGAGCGGCAGCCAGATGACGCCGCCCACGTCGGCCGACATGGTGCCGACCAGGGTGTAGATGCCGGCGCCCAAGGTGTCGCCGACGATGAACGCGAACAGCAGCGGCGTCGTGACGACGCGCTTCAGCTTGCTCTCGAATGGCGCCGCGCCCTCGGTGACCGTTCCCGCTGCCGAACTCATGGAGGCAACTAGAGCGAGTTGCGGGGATTTCGCGCAAGCACTTGCGCAGAGGCGCCCCGGTGGGTGCATGCGACCCGGCCGCCCTTCGGGTAAGACGACCGGGAGGCGCATGCCACCCCAGGAGCCGTACGGGTATCCGGCAACCGGGGTCGGGTCTATTCGGTGCGCGCGGCGAGAAGGATCGGATCGAACCTAAATGAGCCGACGACGCGGTCCGCGCACACGGCTTGCCGCGTCAGGACCTCCGGGGCGCCCGCTTCGTCTGATGCGCCCAGATGGCGATCTCGACCCGGTTCCGGGCCCCCAGTTTCGTCATCAGGCTCGCCACATGCGACTTCACGGTGCTGAGGGTGATGAACAGCTCGGCGGCGATCTCGCTGTTGCTTCGCCCGATCGCGACCTGGGCGAGCACCTGCTCCTCCCGCTCGGTCAGCGGCTCGACCGGCTGAGGCAGCGGAGCCGCGGGTGCGGTTCCGGCGAACGCCTCGAGCAGCCGCACCGTCACATTGGGTGCGATCAGCGCGTCGCCGCTCGCCGCAGCGCGGATCGCCTGGCCGAGCAGAGTCGCCCCGGCGTCCTTCAACAGGAATCCGCGAGCGCCCGCCCGGAGCGCCGCGTAGACGTACTCGTCCTGGTCGAAGGTGGTGATGATCACCACGTTCATCGGGTCGTCCACGCCGGGGCCGACGAGGGCCCGGGTCGCCTCGATCCCGTCCATGCCGGGCATCCGGATGTCGAAGAGGCAGACGTCCGGCCGCAGGCGCCGGGCCAGCGTGACCGCCTCGCTCCCGTCGGCGGCCTCGCCGACCACCTTGATGTCGGGCTGGGCGCCGAGGATCATGCTGAGGCCGGTTCGCACCAGCTCCTGGTCGTCGGCGATCAGCACGCGGATAGTCACGTGGACCATCCAACACGGGGGAGCGACGCCTCGACCGCCCACCCGCCGCCGGGCTTGCGGCCCGCGGTGAGGGTGCCGCCGAACAGCGCGACCCGCTCCCGCATCCCGATGAGGCCGAACCCTGGCGCGGACCCCGGGGCGGCCTCCCCGTCATCGTGCACGCTCAGCCGCACCCCGTCGGCGTGCACCTCGACGAGCACGTCGATGCGGCTGGCGTTCCGGGCGTGCCGGCGGGCGTTGGTGACCGACTCCTGCGCGAGCCGGTAGACGGCGGCGGCCACGGTCAGGGGGACCTGCTCGTCGTTCCCGGTTATCGTCACCTCCACCGTCGGCGTCGACCGTCCGTCGCCGGCCAGCTCGCGGATGTCGGAGATACGGGCGCTGGGAGCGAGGTCGACTGCGTCGCCCTGGCGCAGCACACGCACCATCAACCGCATCTCGGTGAGGGTCCGCGAGGCCTCCGCCTCGATCACGCTCAACGCATCCGCGGCCGCGCCCGGATTCTGGACGGCGACGGCGAGCCCGGCCTGGGCGCGGATCGCTATAGCGGAGACGTGGTGGGCCACGGTGTCGTGCAGGTCGCGGGCCAGCTGCTCCCGCTCGAGGAGCCGCACCTTGTCCAGTTCCTGGAAGCGGGCAGCCGCGCGAGCACGGAGGACAACCGCGAGACCCACCACCAGGAGGAGGAAGACCAGCTCACCCAGGACGTCCCCCCACGTGGTCCCGTCCAGCCAGGAGAAGGCGACGCTTCCGGCGAGGACCGCTCCACCG
>DATCMN010000059.1:0-5474 GCA_036563405.1 Naasia sp.
CGGATGACGAGCGAGACGTCGTCGACCGCGGTGACGGACCCGAAGCGCTTGGAGACGTGGTCGATCTGGATCATGCGGTGGTGTCCTCCGAGCCGCGCAGGCGCAGGGCGATCAGCATCAGCAGCAGGCTGACCACGACCACGACGGTGGCGGCGGCGTTGATCTCCGGGGTGACGCCGAAGCGGACCATCGAGTAGACCTGGATGGGGAACGTGACGGTGGTCCCGGCGGTGAAGAAGGCGATGACGAACTCGTCGAGCGAGAGCGTGAAGGCGACGAGCGCGCCGGCGATGATGCCCGGGCCGATCTGCGGCAGCGTGACGTGGCGGAAGGTCTGCCACTCCGTCGCGCCGAGGTCCTGCGACGCCTCGATCGTCGAGTCGTCGAAGCCGCGCAGCCGCGTGCGGACGATCGCCGCGACGAAGGCGATGCCGAAGACGGCGTGGCCGAGGATGACCGACCACAGCCCGAGCCCCATCCCCAGCCACTGGGTGAAGACGAGGTTGTAGAAGCTCAGCAGCGCGATCGCCAGCACGATGTCGGGCACGACCATCGGCACGTAGGAGGCGGCGTCGAGCGCGCGCGAGCGCACCGCGCGCTCGAGGCCGAAGGCCAGCAGCGTGCCGAGCACGACGCTGATGACCGTCGCCCAGAAGGCGACGATCAGCGTGTTGAAGGCCGAGTCGAGCAGCGCGTCGTTGTCGAGCATGCGCTCGTACCAGCCCGTGGTGAAGCCGCCCCACGAGGTCGGCAGGCCGCTGGCGTTGAACGACAGGACGACGAGCACGACGATCGG
The DNA here is from genome assembly GCA_036563405.1 of Naasia sp. Classification (GTDB taxonomy): domain Bacteria; phylum Actinomycetota; class Actinomycetes; order Actinomycetales; family Microbacteriaceae; genus Naasia. The sequence goes on from DATCMN010000059.1 coordinate 797, forward strand.
CAGGTAGAGGAAGCAGACGGTCAGGCCGAAGCCGATCGACAGCGGCCAGTTGCGCTCCCTACGCATCGGCGAGTCCCTCCTCGCGGTCGCGGGCCACGGCGCGCGCCTGGATCCACAGGACGATCGCCATGAGCGCGATGACGGCGAGCGCGACGGTCGCGCCGAACGGCCAGTCGCGCGCCTCGAGGAACTGCGTCTGGATCAGGTTGCCGACCATCGACTGGCGGCCGCCGCCGAGCAGGTCGGGGACGATGAAGTTGCCCAGCGAGGGGACGAAGACGAAGAGGCAGCCCGCGGCGACGCCCGAGCGGGTGAGCGGCAGCGTCACGGTGAGGAAGGAGCGGATCGGGCTGGCGCCGAGGTCGGTGGCGGCCTCGCGCAGCTCGGGGGAGAGGCGCTCGATCGCCGCGTAGAGCGGGAGGATCATCAGCGGGAGGTAGCCGTAGACGAGCCCGAGGACGATCGAGAACTCGTTGTAGAGCAGCTTCACCGGCGCGTCGACGAGGCCGATGCCGGTCAGCGCCTCGTTGATGAGGCCCTGGTCGTTGAGCAGCACCATCCAGGCGTAGGTGCGGATGAGCAGGCTCGTCCAGAACGGCAGCACGACGAGCACCAGCAGGACCGTGCGCCACCGCTTCGGGCGCGTGGCGATGAACCACGCGGCCGGGTAGCCGATGAGCAGCGCCGCGGCCGTCGCCTCGAGCGAGACCCGCACCGAGAACCACAGGACCTTCAGGTAGATGGGGTCGACGATCCGCTCGAAGTTCTCGAGGTTCAGGTCGTAGACGACCCCGCCGTAGGTGCCGCGGCGGAACAGGCTGTACGCGAGGATCAGGGCCACCGGCACGGCCAGCAGCACGGCCCACCAGGTCAGGGCTGGGCCGAGCAGCAGGCCGCGCCGGGCCAGCGACGACCGGGCGCTTCTCATCGGGTTGGTGGTGGTGGTGGAGGGTGGGTGGCTAGCTGGTGATCTCGGTGACGATGCGCGTCCACGTGGGCTGCGCGTCGCCGAGGTCGCGGAGGTTCTCCTGCTGCAGCAGCTCCGACGGCGCGATGCCGAGGTTCGGGTACTGCTTCTTGAGCTTCGGGTCCAGCTGCTCCATCGCCGCCTGGTTGGGCGTGTTGTAGGTCAGCAGGTCCACGATGCCCTTGCCGCTCTCCGGCCGCAGGACGTAGTTGATGAACTCGAACGCCTCGTCCTTGTTCTCGGAGGACTCGAGCACGACCATCGTGTCGGCCCAGAGGTCCGAGCCCTCCTCGGGCACGACGAACTCGATGCGGTCGTCCTCGGCGATGCCGTAGTTGCACCAGCCGTCCCACGCCTCGACGAGGTTGGCCTCGCCGGAGACGAGCTTGGAGTAGAACTTCGTGTCGTCGTAGGCCAGGAGCTGGTCCTTCTGCTCCATGAGGAGGTCGCGGGCCTCCTCGAGCTCGCCCTCGTCGGTCGAGTTGGCGCTGTAGCCGAGCGACTTCAGGGCCGGCAGCATGAGCCAGCGGTCGGTGGCGAGCATGGTCACCTTGCCCTCGTTCTCGGGCGCGGGATCCAGCAGGTCGTCCCAGCTCGTCGGCTTGGAGGGGACGAGGTCCGAGCGGTAGCAGATGCCGGTCGTGCCCCAGGTGTAGGGGACGCTGTACTTGTTGCCCGGGTCGTAGGGCAGCTCGTTGGCCTCGGGGTAGAGGTTCTCGAGGTTCGGGATCTTGCTGTGGTCGATCTCCGCCGCCCACCCGCGCTTGTGCAGCGCCTCGGCGAACTGCCCGGAGACGAAGACGACGTCGTAGCCGGAGCCCTGGGACGCCTCCAGCTTGCCCATGATGTCCTCGTTGGTGGCGTGCTTGGCCAGCTTGACCTTGACGCCCGTCTCCTTCTCGAAGCCGGGGATGAGGCCCTCGGGCGTGTACGCGTCCCAGTTGGACACCGTCAGCGTGCCGTCGCTCGGGGTGGGCGGGGTCGAGTCCGCGGTCGTCTCGCCGGCGCCGGTGGAGCCGCCGGAGGTCGTGGACGTCTCGACCTCGGCCCCGCAGGCGGCGATGCCGCCCGCCAGCGCTGCGGTCGCGGCGAGCACGGAGATCCGTCGCATCATGCTTCTGCCCTCTCTGTGTGGGAGACCTGCTCGATGAGGTCGGCCGCCCGGACGGTGCCGGGCTCCGCCTGCAGCCGCCGCGAGACATCGGCGAGCCGCTCCTGCAGTGCGCTGTCGGCCAGCAGCCGGTCGGCCGCCGCCCGCAGCTCGTCCGGCGCGTGGCCGTACGTGTCGAGCCGGATGCCCCACCCGGTCTCGTGGACCCGCTGCGCGTTGTCGTACTGGTCCCAGAACAGGGGCAGCACGATCATCGGCTTGCCGAAGTGAAAGCACTCGGTGACCGTGTTGTTGCCGCCGTGGGTGATGACCAGGTCGACGAGCGGCAGGATCGAGGTCTGCGGGAGGAACTCGGCCCCGACCATGTTGTCGGCCAGGCGCAGCTGCTCGTGCTGCGGGCCCATCGACACGATCACGCGGTACGGCGCGACGGCCAGCGTGTCGATGAGGGTCTGCATCAGCCCGACGTCGGCCGAGCCGAGGGAGCCGAGGCTGAGGTAGACGAGCGGGCCGTCGCCGCTGGCCAGCGGCTCGGGCAGCTCCCACGCGTCGTCGGTGGCGCGCACGCTCGTCTCCAGCCGGTGCCACGTCGGCCCCAGCGGGCGCTCGCGCCGGTAGTCGGCCTCGGCGGGATACAGGTAGAGGTTCAGCCACGGCGAGTCGTGGATGAACTCGAGCTCGGGCAGCGGCGGGGCGCCGCGCTCCTGGCAGAACGCGTCGAACGCCGCGTGCATCTCGCCGTGGGTCCGGCGGTACTCGGCCCAGTAGGCGTCCCAGCCCGAGCGGTCGGCGGTCGGAAGGCCGGAGAAGGTCGGCGGGACCGCCGGGTCCTTGATCTCCGCCGGGTTGCAGGAGACCGAGCGCACCCACGGCCGCCCCGAGGCGAGGATGGCCGGGAAGGTGAGGACGTTGTCCTCGACGATGACGTCGGGCCGGATCTCGTCGATGATCTCGCGCAGCCGGTCGTCGACGTAGCGGGCACCGTCGAGCAGCGCCTGGAACGTCGGGGCGATGAAGCCCTCGAGCTGCTCGATCGTCGGCTGCCGGAAGACCGGCGCCGTCTCGCGGATGAAGTCCTTCCAGAACTGGCCGGGCTCCTCCTCGGTCTCCGGCGGCGGGCCGAGGCGCATCAGCCGCTCCTCGAACCCCTTCGCCTCGAGCGTCCCCGCGAAGGACTCCTCGACGATGAACACGACGCGGTGGCCGCGGCGGCGCAGCACGTCGCCGATGCCCACGCAGTTGTTGGTGGGGCCGTAGGCGCCTTCGGGGAAGAAGGCGATCGTCTTGGGCTCGTCGCTCACGCAGGGGCCTCCTCGGGGCTGGCGCCGTCGGGCCCGTCGTCGGCGATCGCGACCTCGCCGACGCCCCACCCGTACGCCATCTTGTGGATCTCCAGGACGAAGAAGGACTCGGTCGACACGACGCCGTCGACGGCGTGCAGCCGTTGGTTGAGCAGCTCGCGGAAGTGCGCGGTGTCGCGGCAGACGACCTCGACGATGACGTCGAAGGAGCCGGCGATCGCGGCGACGTAGGAGGTCTCGGGGAAGGCGGTGATCGCGGCGCAGACGGCGTCCGTGGTCCCGGGCCGGAGCTTGAGGCCGATGAGCGCCATGCGGTCGAAGCCGATGCGCAGCGGGTCGGCGATGCCCACGACCTGCAGCATCCCGCCCTGCTCGAGGCGCTGGGCGCGGTAGCGCACGACCGACTCGGACACGCCGATGTCCGCGGCGATCCGGCTGTACGGGCGGCGCCCGTCCGCCTGCAGGGCGCCAATGATGCGACGATCGATCTCGTCGAGCCCGTTGTGGTCCGACTTCGACAAAGAACTCCCTCTCCGAGTTGCGAATCCAGCGACTCGCTCACCTAGGATTACCGGATTCCGCAGATCACTGTCAAGGAGCTGCTGTCGGCGCGCTGGTTCGCCGGCAAGGGGCGCGAGGTCACGGCGATCGAGTACGCCGACGTCTTCGCGCTGCCCGGCAGCGTCAGCCGGCTGGCGCTCGCCGACGTCGCCTACGCCGACGGCGGCGCCGAGCGCTACCTGCTGACCGAGCGGGCGTCGGGCTCCTGGTCGGCGCTCATCGACGAGCTGCGCGCCGGCCCGCTGCACGGCGAGGCCGGCCGGCTGGAGCTGCGCCCCGGCGCGGCGCTCGAGCGCCTGTCCTCGACGCTCGGGGCCGAGACCGTCCCGTCGGTCGACCAGTCCAACACGCTCGTGTCGCTCGGCGGGCGGCTGCTGGTCAAGGCCTACCGGCTCCTGCAGGGCGGCCCGCACCCCGAGGTCGAGCTGTGCGCCGCGCTCGACGGGACCGGCGCGCCCGTCCCCGCCTTCGCCGGATCCATCCACCACGTCGCGCCCGACGGCACCGACACGGCGATCGCCCTGCTGCAGGAGCTCATCGCCGATGTCGAGTCGGGCTGGGAGGCGCCGATCCTGCGCGCCGCCGCGGCCCTGCGGGAGGGCTCGACCGCCGCGGCGGCGGTCGCCGAGCACCGCGAGGCGGGCGCGGCGACGGCGCAGCTGCACGCCGCACTGGCCGAGGTCTCCGGGCCGCGCGTGGCCGGCGCCGAGGACGCCGAGCGCTGGCACGCCGACGCGC
>DATCMN010000060.1:0-6082 GCA_036563405.1 Naasia sp.
TCACCCCGCTGACGATCGGCACGACGACTGTGCGCAACCGCATCATGCAGGCGGCGCATTCGAAGCAGTACGCGGTGGACGGGTACGAGTCGGATCGGGAGATCGCGTATTTCACCCGGCGTGCGCGCGGCGGGGCGGGACTGCTCATCGCGGGCAACCGCTTCGTGCACCCTTCCGGCAGCATCAAGGGCTTCCCGGACGCATTCCGCCGCGACTCCATCGCGCCGGACCGGCGGCTCACCGGCGCGGTGCACGAGGCGGGGGCCGCCCTCTTCGTGCAGCTCAACCACCATGGTGCGCAGGCGTCGCCGGACGGACCCGTCGGGCCCCGCCCGGTGTTCGCGCCCTCCCGGCTCGTCTCGCCCTCGACCGGTCACGCCACCCGGGCCGCCAGCATGTCCGACATCGACGACCTCGTGCGGTCGTGGGCGGACTCGGCGGAGATCGCGCGCGAGGGCGGCTTCGACGGCGTCGAGATCCACATGGCGCACGGCTACCTGCTGCACCAATTCCTCTCCCCGCTCTACAACGCCCGGGAGGACGAGTACGGGGGAGGAGTCGAGGGACGCACGCTGTTCCCGCGTCGGGTGCTGCGCGCCGTCCGGGACAGGGTGGGCGACGACTTCCCGGTCGGCATCCGCATCGTCGCCGACGAGTTCCGCCCGGATGGCCTGACCAGCGCGGACGTCGCATCGATCGTGTCGGCGCTCAGAGACGAGGCCCGGCTGGACTTCCTCGACCTGGCCGCGGGCGGCTATCACAACGTGCACTACGTGTTCCCGTCGTCGGCGATGCCCGTCGCCTGGCTGCGGGACGCCGTCGCGCACCTCAAGGCCGCGCACCCGGACGTCCCCGTCTTCGGGGTCGGCGCCGCCCGCAGCGTGGAGGAGGCGGAGGAGGTGGTCGCCTCCGGCATCGCGGACATGGTGGCGTTGACCCGAGGGCAGATCGCTGACCCGGACCTCGCCGACAAGCTCCGCACCGGGCGCACCCGCGAGATCCGGCACTGCATCCGGCTCAACCAGGGCTGCCTCGGCCGCGGATCAATCGGACTGTCGATGTCCTGCACCGTCAACCCCGCCGTGGGGCGGGAGCGCGAGCGGGAGTCGCCGGCACCGGCCGCGCGGGCGGAGCGGTGGATCGTGGCCGGGGGAGGACCGGCGGGCCTCCGCGCGGCCATCGACCTCGACCGTGCCGGCCACCGGGTGACGCTGTACGAGCGGAGCGAGCGCCTCGGCGGGCAGCTCCACGCCGTGTCTGCGGTGCCGGGACGGGAGAGCGTCGGCCTGCTGCTCGACGACCTGCTGCGGGAACTCGCCGACTCGGGCGTCGACGTCCGGCTCGGGGAGCCGGCGCCGTCGGAGATCGTGCAGGGCGACGGAGTCGACGGCGTCGTCGTCGCGACGGGCTCCCGGGCGCCCGCGCAGGGCTCCTCCCTCGCGCTCGGCGGCATCCTCGCCGGCGTGGAGACTCCGGCGGGCCTGCTCGTCGACGCAGCGACCGCGCTCGCCGATCCTGCCGCGCTCGGCCGGCGGGTGGCGGTGCTCGACGACGACGGCACCGCCTACGCGTCGGGGATCGCGCTGACCCTGGTGGGTGCGGGCCTGGACGTGGAGCTCGTCACTCCGTTCGAGACCGTGTTCCCGCACGTGCGGGCCGGATACGACAGGCCACTGCTGCTCGAGACCCTGGCCCGCGGCACCTTCGCCGCCCGGACCGCTGCCCGCGTCATCGCCGTGCGTCCCGGCCAGGTTGACGTCGTCGATGCGCTGTCCGGCCGCGCCTCGACGGTCGGCGGCCTGGATGCCGTGATCCTCTCGACCCCGCGCGAGGCGGTGCGTTCTCGGATGAACGCCGCGGAGGGGGTCGTGGTGGTGGAGGTGGGCGACGCCCTCGCCCCGCGCAACCTCGACGCCGCGATCTTCGACGCTTTCGAACTGGCCTTCTCGCGCGGATCCGTCCCCCTCTGACCTGCGGAACCGCTGTGTGTCAACCCCGGAACACCCGAGCATCGGGTGCGATATCCCTGATGTAGCGCGGCGATCCACCCGACGGCCGCACCTATCGAAAGGCACCTCCGTGACCACCACATCTGCAACCGGGTCGAAGACCAAGGGCATCATCGCCCTGGTGGCGGGCGTCGTCAGCCTCATCGGCGCGTTCGCATTCGCCCCGCTCGGCATCGTCGCCGGCATCGTGGCCGTGATCCTCGGCGTCCTCAGCCGCCGCTCGGAGCCGGGCGCGCGCGGCCTCGCGCTGGCCGGACTGATCCTCGGCGTCGTCGGCATCGTTCTCAGCGTTATCTTCCTGATCCTCGCCGGCATGCTGATCGCGTCCATGGGAACCCCCGCCGGAGCCTGATCCCGACCACCCGAGCCCCGGGCCGCTCCGTGCGGCTCGGGGCTCGTTCCTGCGCGCGGCGATTGCCCCCGATTCTTCCGGGCGGGCATCCTGTCCGTATTGTCGATATGCCCTGCCGGGGAAGGCGGGCGGAACAAGGAGAAACATGGGCCGCATGGTCTACGACGGCAACTCCGTCCTCGACATCGACGACCGGACCCTGTCCCACCTCCAAGTGGTGATCGGCAACAAGCTGCGCCGCTCGGAGACCTTCCTGTTCACCTGGCTGCACCCGGACGGCGGGGAGGTGGGCCGTACCGTGGTGTGGATGCACCCCGACATGGCGCTGCAGTTCCAGTACGCGGACCGCGCGGCCCCCGCGCTCAACCGCACCTGGCTGGAGGAGCTGAGCATCGCCGCCAACTCGTCCGCGGGCCTCAAGCCCATGCCCGAGCCGGACGACGCGGTCCGTCCCCGCGCCGCCGGCTGAGCACCGTGGGCGCCGCGGAGCCGCGTCGCCCGGTCCGGTCGGGGCTGCGGCGGTTCGGGCGCCTTGTCCGGCGCGTCGACCTCACCGCCGCCGCCCTCGCACTCGCGATCCTCGCGGCGATCGCCCTGCTGTCGGTCGAGGCGTCGATCGGCGTGCGCCTCTACGACGTGCCCCTGCTGCCCGCCTTCGCACTCGCGACGGTGCACGCGGCCTGCCTGCCCCTCGCCATCCTCCGGCCGCTCGTCGCGTCGACGATCGCGGCGACGTCCTCGTTCGGACTGCAGGTGCTGGGCGAGGACCCGCAGGGCGGCCCCTGGCCGTGGTGGCCGGCGCTCATGGTCACGCAGGCGCTGCTCGTCTTCCTGGTCGGGGTGCAGTCCTCCTGGCGGCGCGCCGTGGGCGCCTGGCTGCTCGGCCTCGTCCCGTCCATCGGGGCGGCCGTCCTCCTGCATCCCGGGGAGCCGGACACCGTCACGACCAACCTCGTGGTCCACCTGTCGATCACCGGCGCAACACTGCTGCTCGGCATCCTGCTCGGCCAATGGCAGACCATCCGGCGGCAGCTGCTGCGGGAGCGGCAGGCGAGCGCCGAGGAGTACAGCCGGCGCATGCTCGCCGAGGACCGGGCGCGGATCGCGCGCGAGCTGCACGACGTCGTCGCGCACAGCATGTCGCTCATCAACATCCAGGCGAGCACCGCGCGCTACCGGCTCGCCGAACTCGACGACCGGTCGGCAGCCGAATTCGACGAGATCGCCGCCTCCTCCCGGCAGGCCCTCACCGAGATGAGGGGCCTCCTCGGCGTGCTGCGCCCGGGTGAGAGCGGCGGCGAACTCGCGCCTCAGCCGCAGATCGGCGAACTGCGCGAACTCGTGGACCAGGCGCGCCGCGCCGGAATGGACATCGAGCTGACAGGGGACGAGCCGGCGGACACCGGCGGCACCGTCGGAACGGCCGCCTACCGGATAGTCCAGGAGGCTCTCACCAACGCACTGCGGCACGCGCCGGGCGCGCGCGTCACCGTGCATTCCGAGCGACTTCCGATGCGGCTCCTGTTGACTGTGCGCAACGCGCCGTCGACACATGGCGGCGGCACAGAGGGAACGGGGCTCGGCGTGATCGGGATGTCGGAGCGCGCCGCGAGCGTGGGGGGAACCCTGACCGCGGGCCCCACCCCCGACGGCGGCTTCGAAGTGCGCGCAGAGCTGCCCCTCACCGGCGAGGAGGAGCTGTGAGCGTCCGCGTCGTCATCGCCGACGACCAGGCGATGGTGCGCGCGGGCTTCGCGGCGCTGCTCGACGCCCAGGACGGCATCGAGGTGGTGGGCGACGCGCCGGACGGCGAGACGGCGATCGCGGTCGTGGAGCGCGAGCGGCCGAACGTCGTCCTGATGGACGTGCGCATGCCGGGCCTCGACGGCATCGAGGCGACCCGGCGCATCATGGCGACCAACGACGAGGTGCGCGTCATCATGCTCACCACGTTCGACATCGACGACTACGTGTTCGCCGCCATCCGGGCGGGAGCGAGCGGGTTCCTCCTGAAGGACGCCCCGCCGTCGGATCTGGTGGCCGCGGTGCGCGTGGTCGCGCGCGGTGACGCGCTGCTCGCCCCCAGCGTCACCCGGCGCATGATCGAGCGCTTCGCGGATGCCGCGCCCGCCGCGCGTCCCGGACCGCCGCCGAGCCTGTCCGGCCTGACGGATCGGGAGCGCGAAGTGCTCCTCCAAGTGGCCGCCGGCCGCAGCAACGCCGAGATCGCGACGACTCTGTTCATCGCCGAGCAGACGGTCAAGAGCCACGTCAGCCGGGTGCTGGGCAAGCTCGGTCTGCGCGACCGCGCGCAGGCGGTCGTCGTCGCCTATGAGAGCGGCCTCGTCCGGCCCGCTGTCGCCGCCGACTAGCAGTCGTCGCACCCGCACCCGGAGTGCCCGTACCGGGGTATGGGTCGAACGCCCCTGTAGGGGGACGCTCCGGTGGGTCGGGGTACGTAGCGTCGAGGGCATGACCGCCACCGCGTCCCGCCCCGCTTTCCGGACCACAGCTCCGCGGCAACACAAGCCCGGCGAGGCACAGAAGGCCAACGCCAGCGACTACACGGCCCTCGCCAACGAGATCAAGGCGGCCGGCCTGCTGAAGCGCCGCCCCGTCTGGTACGCGATGCGCGTGACCATCCTCCTCGGGGCTCTCGCGCTCGGGTTCGTGCTGCTGTTCACGCTCGGCCAGACCTGGTGGCAGCTGCTCGTTGCGGTCTACTTCTCGGTGGTCTTCACCCAGATCGCGTTCCTCGCCCACGACGGAGCGCACCGCCAGATCTTCGAGTCCGGCAAGCACAACGAGTGGTCCTCTCGCGTCGCCGGCAACCTCTTCGTCGGTCTCAGCTACGGCTGGTGGATGACGAAGCACTCTCGCCACCACGCGAACCCCAACACCGTCGGCAAGGACGGCGACATCGTCCCGGGCGCCATCGTGTTCACCAAGGAGGACATGGCGGAGCGCAGCGGCGTGAAGCGCTGGCTGCTCAGCAAGCAGGGCTACTACTTCTTCCCGATCCTGCTGCTGTCGGGCATCGACCTGCACGTCAACGCCGTGAAGACGGTGTTCCGCGACGAGACCATCAAGCACCGGGTCGTCGAGGGTGCTCTGCTGGCCGTCCGCCTGATCGGCTTCCCCGTCCTCGTGTTCCTCGCGATCGGCCCCGTCTTCGGAGCGGTGTTCATGCTCGTCCAGCTCATGGCCTTCGGGTTCTACATGGGCGGCAGCTTCGCGCCCAACCACAAGGGCATGCGCATCATCGCCCACGACGAGAAGGTCGACTACCTCCGCCGCCAGGTCCTCACCTCGCGCAACATCAGCGGATCCTGGGTCATCCCCACCGCGATGGGCGGCCTCAACTACCAGGTGGAGCACCACCTGTTCCCGAACATGCCGAGCGTGAACCTCCGCAAGGCGCGCCCGATCGTCCAGCGCTACTGCGCCGAGCTCGGCATCGACTACACGGAGACCACCCTGCTGCAGTCGTGGCGCATCGTGGTCACCTACATCCACAAGGTGGGCATCGGCGCGGCGGATCCGTTCGACTGCCCGCTGGCCGCGACGTACCGCACAGCCGCCTAGCCCTCGGTCCCTCGAAGCCCGGGCCGCCAGTCGGCGCCCGGGCTTCGTCGCGCCTGGGGCATGGGCTCCTGACCGAGCCCGGCGCTTGTGCGGCTCGAGCGCCGCTGCGCGGTGCAAGCACCGGTCGCGGGGGGGG
>DATCMN010000061.1:0-4137 GCA_036563405.1 Naasia sp.
GCTGCCGATCTCCTCGACGGCGGTCTCGAAGCCGCCGTACGCGGCGGGGACCCCGCGAGTGCCGACCATGGCGATGCGCAGCGGCTTCTGCGGGAGTGCGGTGAGCCCGGGCGCCGGAGCGATCGCGGCGCTCGCCGCGTCGTCGAGCATCTCCTCGAAGGGGTCGCTGCCGCGCAGGCGGCGCATGGCCGTGCGCTCGGCGCGACGGGTGGCGGCCGCGGAGCTCTTCGCGGGTCGATCGGATCGGTGGGTGCTCATCGTGTGCTCTCGTTCGGGTTTACGAGGTGGTGCGGTGGGGTTGCCCCCGCCCGCCCAGCCAGTGCTTGGGGGAGGTCACTGTCGGGTGCGGGCGGGCGGGGGAGCCGACCGGTTGGGGGGGACCGATCGGGGTTCCGGACCATCGGGTGAAGGTCCGGGAGGCCCGCAAGGAAGTCGGGCCGGTCGGTCCGCCGGGGGGAGCGGACCGAGGTCGGGTAAGCGCGGGGGGTGGGTCGGGTGTCAGGTGCTCGGGTCGGGGAAGGTCAGGCGGTGGTGAGGGCTCGATCGGAGTGGCCGTGGCCGGCGACTATCGCGTCGATCGCGGCCCGCAGCTTCGTGCTCGAGGTCGTCACCGTGTAGGGGAAGTAGACGACTTCGACGCCGACGGCGGCGAATTCGCGCTCGAGCCTCTGGCCCTTCTCGGTGCCTCGCCAGTCGTCGCCCTTGAAGAAGACGTTGAACTGGACCTCACGCCAGGTGTCGAGCTTGTCCGGCAGCGTCTCCGCGCGGGCCTCGTCGACGTAGCTGACGTGCCGCACGATCTCGAGGCGCTCGGACAGCGGGATGACGGGCGTGATGCCCTTCGTCAGCTGCAGCATCTCGTCGCTGACGACCCCTGCGATCAGGTAGTCGCACTGGCTCTTGGCGTGCTTGAGGATGTTGAGGTGGCCGACATGGAACAGGTCGAATGCTCCAGCGGCGTATCCGATTCGGGTCATCGGGTGGGACCACAGCTTTCACTATGGCTGCATACGCACATGGCTCGTACGGGTATACGGGCTCGCTCGGGTAAGCGTGCGTTCGGTTCCCTCGGGTTTGCAGCGGGTGACTAGCAAGGAACCGTGTCGTTAGATTAGCGGGCCCCTGCCGCTCGCGTATGCGCCCCAAAGGGGGGCTCACGTTGCGCTTCGGTATCGGATCGATTCTCCTGGCCGGAAAAGGAAACGGGGATCGGATCGCTCGTGATCCCCGGGCGACCCGGCTCGCCCTTCCCGGGAAGCGAGCTGGAACCCTTGTGCTGCCTCGCTTTCCCACCCACCCTCGTGCTCAAACTTCCGCCGTCGCGGCTGCGGTGAGAGGATCCCCCCGTGACCCGCACACGCCTTACCCTTTCCGTTGCCGTGAGCTCCTTCAATGCAGCTCGCTATCTGCACCTCCAATTCGATTCCATCCTGGCTCAGACCGTCCTCCCCGATCAGATCGTGGTGGGCGACGCAGGATCGACCGACGGCACCCTGGAGGTGATCGAGGATGCCGTCCGGCGTGCCGAGGGGATGGGCATCTCCTGCGTCGTGCTCGAGTCCACCCGCCTCGGCCTCGACGCGAATATGGCCCGCATCTACGCCGCCTGCACCTCGGATGTGATCATCGTCTGCGACCATGACGACATTTGCCGGCCATCCAGGTTCGAGCACGTCGCCGAGGTCTTCGCAGCCGACCCGGCCGCGCAGTTCGTGCACTGCGACGCCCAGATCATCGATGCCAGCGGCGCGGTGACCTCCGAGTCCATGCTGGTCACGGAGTCCTTCACCGAGAGTGAGCGTCAGCTGTATGCGCGCGGTCGCGCCTTCGCCGTGCTCGTGCGGCGTTTCCTCGCGCACGGGACGACATCGGCGTTCCGGCGTTCGCTGCTCGAGCTGTGCCCGCCCATCCCGGCCGGCCTCCACCATGACGCCTGGTACGGCCTGCTCGCAGCCGCCATGCCGGGCGGTGTGCGCCTCGACGAGCGTGCCGACGTGCAGTACAGGGTCCATGCGACGAATCTGTCGGGAGGCGTGCGGAAGCGCGGGCTCGCGGAGAAGGTGAAGATGCTGCTCGCGCCCGGTGCCGCGAGGAATGCGAGGCTGCTCGCTCAATCCGAGGCGCTCGTCGGGGGACTCGCCGCCATCCGGCCGCACGTCGCGGATTGGGCATGGGATCTCGCGACGGAGCGGCTCCGCCACCAGCAGGTCCGGTCGGCGCTGCCCGCAGGGCGAGTACGGCGAGTGCCGCGGGTCGTCCGTGAGGCGGCGACCGGTGCCTACGGCCGAGTCTCCCGGGGCAGGAAGGATGTGGTGCTCGATCTCGTCCAGCCGCTCCGCTGACGTCCGTCGGTCGCGCGGCCGTCGAGCGTCCGCGCCGAGCGGGTGAGCGTCAGGGGGCGGGGGTCACCGCGATAGCTGCCCCGTCGGTGAAGCTGTTGCTGCCGAGCCCGTTGACCGGGGTCGTGACGGGCGCGATCACCGCGCAGCCCCCGAATCGCATGGTGCGCCCGAAGGTGTTGCCCGTCAGGCTCAGACCGACAGGTCCCCGCCCGTTCTCGGCGATGTTGATCGAGCAGGCTCCGTTGTCGATGCGGTTGTTCTCGATCACCAGGCCGGTGACCGGGCCTCGGGCTTGAGTGACTTGCACGGCGGCGTTGTGGGAGCCGCTGAGGATGTTCCCGCTGATCCGTATGTTGCTGCCCGCCTGGATCTGGACGTTGTCGTCGTGGCTGGGGCCGCCTCCGTGGCTCGGGTCGTTCTCGTAGTGCAGGTTGCCGTGCAGCCGGGAGTCGGAGATCGTCACGTTGCCTCCCACGATGTGGACCTGATCGATCACGCTGTGGATGTTCACGCGCAGCAGCGCGAAGTTGGATCCCATCACCCCGTTGACCAGATTCGGGACCGTCGCGGCGATCTCGGTGTCGATGATCCGGAGCCGCGGGGCACCGGCCAGCGCGTCGACGAGCATGTGCGCGCTGCCCGCGCCATCGGCCCCGCAGATGACCGAATTGCTGATGGTGACGTCAGCGGCCAGCACGATCACGCGACCATGGACATCGGCGCTGTCGAGGACGGCGCCGGCGTCATCGAGGACGACGTCGCCATGGATGACGGTTCGACCGCTGCCTGCCGGGGGCGGCGCGGGTGCGGGGGGAGGGGGAGGCGCGGGAGCGGGGGCAGGCGCGGTCGGAGGGGACGGAGCCGGAGTGTCGGTCCTTCCCGGCGGTGCGGGCGCCTCTGCCGCAGCGGGGGGCGGGGCCAGGTCGGGCTGCAGGGCAGCACTCGGCAGTCCCTGCTCCGCCTCCTCCCGCGACGCTGTGCGATCGGCCGGCGCTGTCGGCTCCGGCTGTTCCTCCCCAATCGGGCCGAGGAGTGCCCGTCCGGGACGCCGAGTCGGCTTCGGGAACGAGGGGTCGCTCGTGCAGCGCAGCACCCATGGTCCACAGGGGGAGGGCGGCGGCTGTCGAGGGGGCGGAGGACGGGGTCAGCCGGACGGCCGATGCAGACGCGGCAGCACCGGCCGGGTCGAGAGCCGGCGACGCCGCGGACAGCACGAGTGCTCCCGCTGCCAGGGCCAGCGAGCCGACGGCGCGCAGCGGATGCCGACGCGCTCGTCGTGCCGTGGGGGAGGAAGGGGCAGCCATGTATCGGGTGTCGTGGTTCGGGTGCGACATGTCACAGTAGGCCGATCGCCGAGCGGCGGGGGTCAGGCTCTAGCGCAGGGTGAGGGCTTGCGGCCGAGCAGCTTGCACCGGCTGGGAGGTCCCGCTCTGCGAGCACGGCCCTCCCGGCCGGGTCGACACGTCAGCGGCGGGTGACCCAGATCGCCCTGCCGTCGGTGAGCTTGCTGCCCGTGATGCTCACATTGACGGACTTGTCTGCGATGAGGGCGCACGGGGGGACCTTGAACTTCATCGTGATCCCGACGGTGTTGTTGGTGGCGGTGACGGACATCGCGCCCTTGCCGCTGGCGGAGATGTTCATAGAGCATCCGCCGTGATCGATCCGGTTGCCCGAGATCACGAGTCCCGTCACCAGTGCGCGGGCCTGGGTGACCTGCACCGCCGCGTTGTGCGAGTTGCTCATCACGTTGTTGGTGATGCGGATGTTGCTGCCGCCGAGGATCTGCACGTTG
>DATCMN010000063.1:0-8587 GCA_036563405.1 Naasia sp.
CCGCGCACAACCACGGCTTCGCCGTCCGCGCCCCGCTCGACGCGCCCGTCGACACGCCGTTCGGCCGCGCGGAGGTGAGCCACGTCGGCCTCAACGACGACGTCGTCGAGGGCATCGCCTGCCTCGACATCCCGGCGTTCAGCGTGCAATACCACCCGGAGGCGGCGGCCGGCCCGCACGACTCGTCGTACCTCTTCGACAGGTTCCGCGAGATGGTGCTCGCGAGCCGCAGCTCCGCCGCGGACGCGATCGAGGTCGAGGCGGAGCCCCGGGTCACCCAGGACGACCGCTCGCCGTCCTCGGGCGCCGCACATGCCGGGATCCGGCCCGACGACACGACGAAGGAAGCCTGATGCCCAAGCGCGACGACATCCGGAGCGTCCTGGTGATCGGCTCCGGCCCGATCGTGATCGGCCAGGCCGTCGAGTTCGACTACTCCGGCACGCAGGCCTGCCGCGTGCTCCGGGAGGAGGGCGTGCGCGTCATCCTGCTGAACTCCAACCCGGCGACGATCATGACCGACCCGGACTTCGCCGACGCCACCTACGTGGAGCCGATCACGCCCGAGGTGCTCGAGACGATCATCGCGAAGGAGAAGCCGGACGCGATCCTGCCGACCCTCGGCGGCCAGACCGCGCTGAACGCGGCGATCGCGCTGCACGACCGCGGCACCCTGGAGAAGTACGGAGTCGAGCTGATCGGCGCCAAGGTGGAGGCGATCCGCAAGGGCGAGGACCGGCAGCTGTTCAAGGACCTCGTGATCGAGGCGGGCGCGGACGTCGCCCGGTCGCACATCGCGCACACGCTCGAGGAGGCCCTCGAGTTCGCCGAGGACCTCGGCTACCCGCTCGTCGTCCGCCCGTCGTTCACCATGGGCGGCCTCGGCTCCGGCTTCGCGTACACGCCTGAGGAGCTGCTGCGGATCGTCGGCAGCGGCCTGCAGGCGAGCCCGACGGCGGAGGTCCTGCTCGAGGAGAGCATCCTCGGCTGGAAGGAGTACGAGCTCGAGCTGATGCGCGACAACGCCGACAACACCGTCGTCGTCTGCTCCATCGAGAACGTTGACCCGGTGGGCGTGCACACCGGCGACTCGATCACCGTCGCGCCGGCGCTCACCCTCACGGACCGCGAGTACCAGCGCCTCCGCGATATCGGCATCGACATCATCCGCGCCGTCGGCGTGGACACCGGCGGCTGCAACATCCAGTTCGCGATCGAGCCGTCCACCGGCCGCGTCATCGTGATCGAGATGAACCCGCGGGTGTCCCGGTCGAGCGCCCTCGCGAGCAAGGCGACCGGCTTCCCGATCGCGAAGATCGCCGCGAAGCTGGCGATCGGCTACCGGCTCGACGAGATCCCGAACGACATCACCAAGGTGACGCCGGCGAGCTTCGAGCCCACCCTCGACTACGTCGTCGTGAAGGTGCCCCGGTTCGCGTTCGAGAAGTTCCCCGCGGCGGACGCCCGCCTCACCACGACCATGAAGAGCGTCGGCGAGGCGATGGCCATCGGCCGGAACTTCTCGACCGCCCTGCAGAAGGCGCTGCGGAGCCTCGAGAAGCGCGGCTCCTCGTTCACCTGGCTGCCTGCCGAGGAGAGCGTCGAGGAGCTGGTGGAGCGGTCCGAGATGCCGACGGATGGCCGCATCGTGACCGTGCAGCGCGCCCTCGCCGCGGGCGCCACGGTCGGGCAGCTGTACGAGGCCACCGGCATCGACCCGTGGTTCCTCGACCAGATCGTGCTGATCAACGAGCTGGCGGCCGAGATCCGGGACGCCGCCGAGCTCGACGCGGAGCTGCTCCGCTACGCCAAGGAGCACGGCTTCTCCGACGCCCAGCTCGCCGAGCTGCGCGGCACCGACGAGCCGTCGATCCGCGCCGCCCGGCACGCCGCCGGGGTGCGGCCCGTCTTCAAGACCGTCGACACGTGCGCCGGCGAGTTCCCCGCCCTCACCCCGTACCACTACTCGTCCTACGACGAGGAGACCGAGGTGACGGCGAGCGATCGCCGGAAGGTCGTCATCCTCGGCTCCGGCCCCAACCGCATCGGGCAGGGCGTCGAGTTCGACTACTCCTGTGTGCACGCGGCCTTCGCGCTGTCGGACGCCGGGTACGAGACGATCATGATCAACTGCAACCCGGAGACCGTCTCGACCGACTACGACACCTCGGACCGCCTCTACTTCGAGCCGCTGACGCTCGAGGACGTGCTCGAGGTGATCGAGGCCGAGAGCGCGTCCGGCGAGCTTGTCGGCGTCGTGGTGCAGCTCGGCGGCCAGACCGCGCTGGGGCTCGCGAAGGGCCTGGAGGCGGCCGGGGTGCCGATCCTCGGCACGTCGCCATCGGCGATCGACCTCGCGGAGGAGCGCGGCCTGTTCGCCGGTATCCTGTCCGCCGCGGGTCTCCTCGCCCCCAAGAACGGCACCGCGACGGACCTGGCCGGCGCGGTGGAGGTGGCGGACGGCATCGGCTACCCGGTGCTCGTGCGCCCGTCCTACGTGCTCGGCGGGCGCGGCATGGAGATCGTCTACGACCAGGCGCAGCTGATCGACTACTTCGACCGCATCGCCGGTCAGGGGATCGTCGGGGAGGGCCACCCGCTGCTCGTGGACAGGTTCCTTGACGACGCGATCGAGATCGACGTCGATGCGCTGTACGACGGCGAGCAGCTGTACATCGGCGGCGTGATGGAGCACATCGAGGAGGCCGGCATCCACTCCGGCGACTCCAGCTGCACGCTCCCGCCGGTCACGCTCGGCCGGAACCAGATCGACAGGGTGCGCGAGGCGACCCAGGCGATCGCCGAGGGGATCGGCGTCCGCGGGCTGCTCAACGTGCAGTTCGCGATAGGCGCCGGAGTCCTCTACGTGCTCGAGGCGAACCCCCGCGCATCCCGCACTGTGCCGTTCGTCTCCAAGGCGCTCGGCATCCCGCTCGCGAAGGCGGCCTCGCTGCTCATGGTGGGGGAGACCATCGGCGCCCTCATCGAGCGCGGCATGCTGCCCGCCGTCGACGGCTCCCGCGTGCCCGCGGACTCGCCCGTCGCGGTCAAGGAGGCGGTGCTCCCGTTCAAGAGGTTCCGCACGAAGGACGGGCGGGTCGTCGACTCGCTGCTCGGCCCGGAGATGCGCTCGACAGGCGAGGTGATGGGCATCGACCGCGACTTCCCGCGCGCCTTCGCGAAGAGCCAGGCGGCCGCGTACGGCGGCCTGCCGGCCAGCGGCACGGTGTTCGTGTCGGTCGCCGACCGGGACAAGCGGGCGATCATCCTGCCCGTCCGGCGGCTGTCGCAGCTCGGCTTCGAGCTGCTCGCCACCGAGGGGACCGCCGAGGTCCTCCGCCGCAACGGCATCTCGGCGCGCGTAGTGCGCAAGCACAGCGAGCGCGCGCAGGCGGGGGAGGAGCCGACGATCGTCGACCTGCTCACCGACGGCGGCGTGGATGTCGTCATCAACACGCCGAGCGGGGGCGCCTCCCGGGCGGACGGCTACGAGATCCGCGCAGCCACCGTCGCCGCCGACAAGCCGCTCTTCACGACCATCGCGGAGCTCTCCGCGGCCGTCGCGTCGATCGAGGCGATCCAGACCGGATTCGATGTCACGTCGCTGCAGGAATACGCTGATCAGCGCGCTGCATCGATCGCCGCCGGCGCGACCGCGCAGCACGACACGAGGAGGACCTTCGGGTGACGACGGGGAACGAGAGGACGTCGTTCGGCGACGCGCTGGCTGCGGCGTTCGACGCCCACGGCCACCTGTGCGTCGGCATCGACCCGCACGAGTACCTGCTCAAGGAGTGGGGCCTGCCGCTCAGCGCCGTCGGCGCCCACGAGTTCGGCCTGCGGGTGGTCGAGGCCTGCGTCGGCCGGGTCGGCATCGTGAAGCCGCAGGTCGCGTTCTACGAGCGGTTCGGCTCGATCGGCTACCGCGTGCTCGAGGACGTCATGATCGAGGCCCGGAAGGCGGGTCTCGTGGTGCTCGCCGACGTGAAGCGCGGCGACCTCGGGTCGACTCTGGAGGCGTACGCCGAGGCGTGGCTGACGCCGGGCTCGCCTCTCGAGGCCGACGCCATGACGATCAGCGCCTACCAGGGCTTCGGTGCGCTCGCCCCGCCGCTCGAGCTGGCCGAGAAGCACGGCAAGGGGCTGCTGGTCCTGTCCGCCACCTCGAACCCGGAGGCCGTCGCCGTGCAGACGTCGATCATCCAGCGCGAGTCCCAGGCCGGGAAGACCGTCGCGGGCGGCCTCGCGTCGCGCGTCGCCGGCTGGAACGGCGAGCACAGCGCGGGCTCTCGGCTCGGCTCCATCGGCGTCGTGCTCGGCGCCACCATCGACTTCGACGACCTCGGCATCGACCTCGCCGAGCTCGCCGCCGCGCCCGCCGCCCCGATCCTCGCCCCCGGCTTCGGCTACCAGGGCGCCGAGGTGACCGCCGTGCGGGACATCTTCGGCGTCGCAGCGGACCAGGTGATCGTCACCGCCTCGCGCAGCATCCTCTCCGCCGGGAAGTCCGGCACGGACGGCATCCGGGACGCCATCGACCGCCAGGTCGCCGAGCTCGCGGAGGCGTACGCATGAAGCCGCCCGAGGTGGACAGGATCGCCGGCTCGAAGGCGGCCGTCGCGGCCCGCCGAGCACGTGCCGAGGTGAAGCGCCAGGTGTCGAGCGGCGAGCGGACCGCGAGCGACGTGCTCGACAAGGCGACCCCCGAGAACCCCGCCGAGGCGACGCTGCGGGTCAGCGAGCTGATCGGGAGCATCCCGTGGCTCGGCCCGACCCGGACCGCGCGGATCATGACGGAGCTCGGCATCTCCCCGTCGAAGCGCGTGGGCGGGCTCGGCATCCACCAGAAGAAGCGCCTGCGCGAGTTCCTGGTGGAGCGGCAGAAGCGGCGCATCGAGCCGGGCGCGCTCGTCGTGCTCGCCGGCCCGACCGCGGTCGGCAAGGGGACGGTGTCGGCCTACATCCGCGACAACTACCCGGACGTGCTCCTCTCGATCAGTGCCACCACGCGGCCTCCCCGGCCCGGCGAGACCGACGGGGTGCACTACTACTTCGTCGACGACGCGAAGTTCGACGCCATGGTCGAGGCCGGCGAGTTCCTCGAATGGGCGACAGTGCACAACGCGTACCGCTACGGCACGCCCCGCGGCCCCATCACGCTGGCCCTCGCCGAGGGCAGGAGCGTTCTCCTCGAGATCGACCTGCAGGGCGCGCGCCAGGTGCGGGAGGCGTTCCCGGAGGCGCGACTGGTGTTCCTGCTGCCCCCGACCTGGGACGAGCTCGTCCGTCGGCTCACCGGCCGCGGCACCGAGGACAGCGACGAGCAGGACCGCCGGCTGACCACCGCCAAGGCGGAGCTCGCAGCGCAGGACGAGTTCGACTTCAAGGTCGTGAACGCCGACGTGCCGACCGCGGCCCGCGAGGTCGTACACTTGATGCCGACTTCGTCCGGCGTCTGACCGGGCGGGAAGCAACGGAGGAAACCATGTCGAGCACCAAGTCCGCGGGGATCATCGACCCGCCCATCGACGACCTGCTCTCCAAGGTCGACTCGAAGTACGCCCTCGTCCTCTTCGCCTCGAAGCGGGCCCGCCAGATCAACGACTACTACGCCGACCTGCACGAGGGAAGCCTGTTCGACAACGTCGGCCCCCTTGTCGACTCCTCGATCGACGACAAGCCGCTGTCGGTGGCGCTGCGCGAGATCAACGAGGACAAGCTCGTCGTCAAGGCGCTCTGACGCCTGACATGACAGGTGCCGGCGACACGCCCCTGCGCGTCGTCGTCGGCATCACCGGCGGCATCGCCGCCTACAAGGCGGTGGGCGTCGTCCGTGCCCTCGTGCTGGCCGGGCACGACGTGCAGGTGGTCGCCACCGAGCACGCCCTCCGCTTCGTCGGGAAGCCGACGCTCGAGGCCATCAGCCGGAACCCGGTGCACACCGACCTCTACGAGGGGGTCGCGGAGGTGCGGCACGTCGCGATCGGCCAGGCGGCCGACGTCGTCGTGATCGCCCCGGCGACGGCGAACACGCTCGCGAAGCTCGCGACCGGCATCGCCGACGACCTGCTCGGCAACACGGTCCTCGCCACCCCGGCGCCTGTCGTCGTCGCGCCCGCCATGCACACCGAGATGTGGGAGAACGCCGCGACAGTCGCGAACGTGGCGGTGCTGCGCGAGCGCGGCGTCCGCTTCGTCGGACCCGCGAGCGGCCAGCTCACCGGATCGGATTCGGGTCCCGGCAGGATGGCCGAGCCGGACGAGATCGTCGCCGCGGCCCTCGCCGCGGTGCGCCCCCAGGACCTCGCCGGGCGTCACCTCGTGATCACCGCCGGCGGCACCCGCGAGCCGCTCGACCCGGTGCGCTTCCTCGGCAACAGGTCGAGCGGACGGCAGGGCGTCGCCCTCGCCGAGGCCGCCCGCGACCGCGGCGCGACGGTGACGCTGATCGCCGCGCACCTCGACGTGCCCGCACCCGCCGGCGTGGTCGTGCAGACGGTCGGGACCACCGCCGAGCTCGGCGAGGCGCTCGGTCGCGCTGCGACGACCGCCGATGCCGTCGTGATGGCGGCCGCGGTCGCGGACTACCGGCCCGCGACTGTCGCCGACAGCAAGCTGAAGAAGGAGGCGCTCGGCACCGAGCTGACCCTCCAGCTCGTGCAGAACCCGGATCTCCTGCGGGAACTCACATCCGGTGCCCTCGCCCCCGCACGGCCGCCCGAGCAGGTGGTCGTCGGCTTCGCGGCGGAGACCGAGGAGGACGAGGACAAGCTGGTCGAACTGGCGCGAGCGAAGGCAGCTCGCAAGGGAGTCGACTTCCTCGTCCTCAACAGGGTCGGCTGGAACGAGGGGTTCGGCGCAGCGCGTAACACGGTCCTGATCCTCGATCGGGCCGGTTCTATAGTGGGGAAGGCCGCGGGCGACAAGGTGTCGGTGGCCCACCGGATCCTGGACGTCCTCGTCTGAGCCGGGCTCTCGCCCCTCTGCCGGACGCCACACCTCTTCCCCTGGAGCCGCCATGGCCGCCCTGCGCCTGTTCACCTCGGAGTCCGTGACCGAGGGCCATCCGGACAAGATCTGCGATCAGATCTCCGACTCCATCCTCGACGCGCTGCTCGAGCAGGACCCGAAGAGCCGGGTCGCCGTCGAGACGCTCGTCACCACCGGGCTCGTGCACGTCGCCGGCGAGGTGTCGACCTCGGGCTATGCGGACATCCCCGGCATCGTGCGCAGCAAGATCAAGGAGATCGGCTACGACTCCTCGGAGAAGAGCTTCGACGCCGAGAGCTGCGGGGTGTCGGTGTCGATCGGCGCGCAGAGCCCCGACATCGCCGCCGGGGTGGACCAGGCGATGGAGGTCCGCGGAACGGGCGGCGGCGACGCGCTGGACACCCTGGGCGCGGGCGACCAGGGCATCATGTTCGGCTTCGCGACGCGGGAGACACCCGAGCTGATGCCCCTGCCGATCTGGCTGGCGCACAGGCTCGCCGAGCGCCTCGCCGCGGTCCGCCGCGACGGCACCCTCGACTACCTGCGCCCCGACGGCAAGACCCAGGTCACCGTCGGCTACGACGGCCACACGCCGCGGTCCGTGGAGACCGTCGTGCTCTCCACCCAGCACGCACCGTCGGTGTCCACCGAGCAGCTGCAGGCGGAGGTGACCGAGACGGTCATCCGCCCCGTGCTCGACGCGGCGGGCCTCGAGACCGATCACGTCGCGTTCCTCATCAACCCGAGCGGCAGGTTCGAGATCGGCGGCCCCAAGGGCGACGCCGGCCTCACCGGCCGCAAGATCATCGTCGACACCTACGGCGGCGCGGCCCGGCACGGCGGCGGCGCCTTCAGCGGCAAGGACCCGTCCAAGGTGGATCGCTCCGCCGCGTACGCGATGCGCTGGGTGGCGAAGAACGCCGTCGCCGCGGGCCTCGCCGACAGGCTCGAGGTGCAGATCGCGTACGCGATCGGCCGGGCGGCCCCGGTCGGGCTCTACGTGGAGACCTTCGGCACCGGGGCGGTCTCCGACGACACGATCATCGACGCCATCCGAGAGGTCTTCGACCTGCGCCCGGCGGCCATCATCCGCGACCTCGACCTGCTCAAGCCGCGCTACGCGCAGACCGCCACCTACGGCCACTTCGGCCGGGAGCTGCCCGGCTTCACCTGGGAGCGCCTCGACAGGGTCGACGACCTCCGCTCCGCGGCCGGCCTCTGACGCGATGACGACGGGTCTGGCGTGACCGCGGGCCCGGCGGTCGCGCGGGTGCTCCTCGACACCCCGCTTCCGCAGCTCGACCACCTCTTCGACTACGCGATCCCGGAGGAGCTGCGCGGCTCGGTCGTCTCCGGCATCCGGGTGCGGGTGCCGCTGCGGATGGCGCGGCGGATCGCGGACGCGTACGTCGTCGAGACCAGCGACACCTCCGACGTGCCGGGCGAGCTCAGCCCGCTGGAGACCGTGGTGTCCGAGCAGCGGGTCCTCACCCCCGAGGTCTACGCGCTCGCACGTGCCGTCGCCGACAGGGCGGCGGGCAGCGCCAGCGACGTGCTGCGGCTCGCGATCCCGCGCCGGGCGGTGCGGGTGGAGAAG
>DATCMN010000064.1:0-2277 GCA_036563405.1 Naasia sp.
CGGTGCTCGCACCGGTGCCGGACCCCGTGCCCGCGGCGCGGCTCGCGCCGGTGCTCGCAGAGCTGTCGGGCCGGTCGCCCGCGGCCGGCCGGCCCCGGTCCTCGGCGCGGGCGGGTGCGGTCTCCGTGAAGGCCTTGCCGAGAGCGGCGGCGAAGTCGTCGCCCATCCCGGTCGCCGAGCCGGCGGAGCGGGGCGTGAGCAGGTCGGCGGTGCGCGGAGCCGCGCTGACGATGTTCATGCGGGGCTCCCGGTCAGGAGTGCGGCGCGCGCGGCCATCAGCTGCTGCGCGGTGGAGGAGTTGACGGAGGATCCTCCGCCGAGAAGGGCGGACAGGGAGTCCAGCGATCCCCCGCCGAGGAGCGACGCGAGGCCCGCCGTCGACGGGACCGTCGACGGCGCGCCCGTCGGCGGCACAACGCGGCGGATAGTGTCGATCCCCTCCTCCCCCACCCAGAGCTTCTGGACGGAGACGGTGCGGCCGGCGTAGGGCGCGTGGATGACGGTGTTGTCGCCGAGGTAGATGCCGATGTGGTCTCCGCCGTTCAAGACGATCAGGTCGCCCGGCTTCGCCTCGGCGAGGGAGGGCACCTCGGTGCCGATGTCCTCCTGGTCACGCACGAGCCGGGGCACGTCGATGCCGAGATCGGCGTAGACCCGCTGCACGAGGCCGGAGCAGTCGATCCCGCTTCTCGAGGTGCCGCCGAGGACATAGGGCACGCCCACGTACTTGTGAGCGGCGGCCGCGATGTCCTCCCCGGTCACGCTGCCGTCGCCGAGGAGCGCAGAGGAGTCGGCCGCGGCTCCGGCGGCGCCGAGGGCGTCGGCGAAGGCGGCGGCCGAGGCTCCTCCCGCCTGCATCGACGGCGGGGCGACGTTCAGACGGGTCTCGATCTCGGCGATGCGCGCCTGGACCGCCGCGAGGGAGGGAGGCACGGCAGTCATCGCCGCCCTCCCGTGCCGGGCGTGCGACCGGCGATCTCATCGAGTTCCGCCTGCTCCGTGCGGAGCCGTTCGGCGGCCTGCTCGGCGTCGTGCCGGGTCTCGAGCTTCTCGATGGCCATCCTGTCGGCGCGGGCCTTCGCGTGTGCGGCGCGGGCACGCTCGACCTCCTCGTGCTGCTGCAGCTCGAGGGTGCGGAGGTCGGCCAGCATGCTCGAGGTCGAGGCGCGCGCCGCGGAGACGGCGTGCAGGGCCTCGATGGAGGCGACCTCATCCCCCTGGTCGAGCATCGAGTCGCGCACGTGGGTCCGCTGGGCGGCGAGCTCCGATGCGCGCGAGCGGGCGCGGAGCAGGTTGCCAGCGGCCTGATCCTCCTGCCGGCGGCGGAGCCGGAGCAAGCCGGTGAGCGAGAAGTCAGCCACGGGTGGCTCCGCTCAGACGGGCCGACAGCTCGGCGAGGCGCCGCCAGGACAGCGCGGTGGGGGCGGGCTCGGTGATGGTCTGCTGCAGGAACGCGGTGATCTCCTGCGCCGCGTCGAGCGCCGCGTCCACGAGCGGGTTGGCGCCGGGCGCGTAGGCGCCGACGTCGAGCAGGTCCTGGACCTCCCGGCGGGCCGCCATCGCCTGGCGCAGCAGCCGCGCTCCCGCCTGCTGCTCGGCGGTGGTGACCTTGCCGGCGACGCGCGACACGCTCGCGAGCACGTCGACGCTCGGGAAGTGCCCCGCGGAGGCGAGCTTGCGGTCGAGGGTGATGTGGCCGTCGAGGATCGACCGGGCGGTGTCGGCGATCGGCTCGTTGTGGTCGTCGCCGTCGACGAGGACCGTGTAGATGCCGGTGACGGATCCGCGCTCGGCGGTGCCCGCGCGCTCCAGCAGCCGCGCGAGGAGGCCGAACACGCTCGGCGGGTAGCCGCGGGTCGCGGGCGGCTCGCCCACGGACAGGCCGATCTCGCGCTGCGCCATCGCGACGCGGGTGAGCGAATCCATCATGAGCACGGCGTGCGCGCCGGTCTCCCGGAAGCTCTCGGCGATGCGCGTCGCGGTGAACGCGGCCCGTACGCGGAGCAGCGCGGGCTGGTCCGCCGTCGACACGACGACGACGGAGCGGCGGAGGCCCTCCGAGCCGAGGTCGTCCTCGAGGAACTCGCGGACTTCCCGGCCGCGCTCCCCGATGAGGGCGATGACCGACACCTCGGCGTCGGTCCCCCGGGCGATCATCGACAGCAGCGACGACTTGCCGACGCCGGAGCCGGCGAACAGGCCGATGCGCTGTCCGCGGCCGACCGGGGTGAGCGTGTCCAGCACGCGGACGCCGAGCGGCAGCGGCGAGTCGACGCG
>DATCMN010000010.1:0-2261 GCA_036563405.1 Naasia sp.
ATGGCGGCGCAGCGGCATCCGTGCGTCGGCGACTCCATGTACGGCGCCGATCCGGTGCTCTCCGCGCGGCTGGGCCTCACCCGCCAGTGGCTGCACGCGATGCGGCTCGGCTTCCGGCACCCGGCGTCGGGGGAGTGGGTGGAGTTCGCGAGCACCTACCCGCCGGACCTGCGCTCCGCGCTGGACGTGCTCGAAGCGTCCTGACGGCCGTCGACCGACCGCTGAGTTGGCAGTTGTGGCTGCCATGTCAGTGAGTTGGCAGCCGCAACCGCCGACTCGCGGGGCCCGCTCGGCGTGTCGTGGAAGCGCCCGGAGCGTCGCCGGCCGGACCGTCCGGGGTCCCGCTTAGACTCGATTCCTCCCCGGTTCCCCGGTCGTCCGCACCCGCGAAGGACGGCCCTCGCGCGATCAGAAAGCGAGAAGGTTGGCCACGTCCGGTGACTCCTTCGTCCACCTCCATGTGCACAGCGAGTACTCGATGCTCGATGGTGCCGCACGGGTGAAGCCCCTGATCGACGCCGCAATCGAGCAGGGCATGCCCGCTGTCGCGGTCACCGACCACGGCAACGTGTTCGGTGCCTTCGACTTCTGGCGCACCGCAACGGCGGCCGGCATCAAGCCGATCATCGGCACCGAGGCGTACCTCACACCGGGCACCCACCGCTCGGACAAGACCCGCGTCCGCTGGGGTGACGGCGGCGGCGACGACGTGTCGGGTGCGGGCGCCTACACGCACATGACGCTGCTCTCCTCGACCACCGCGGGGATGCACAACCTGTTCCGGCTGTCGTCCCGCGCCTCCATCGAAGGCCAGTACTTCAAGCCCCGCATGGACCGCGAACTGCTCTCCAGCTACAAGGACGGCCTCATCGCCACCACGGGGTGCCCGAGCGGCGAGGTGCAGACCCGGCTCCGGCTGGGCCAGTACGAGGAGGCGAAGAAGGCGGCCGCCGACTTCCGCGACATCTTCGGCAAGGAGAACTTCTTCGCCGAGATCATGGACCACGGCCTCGGCATCGAGCGCCGCATCATGGGCGACCTGATCCGCCTCGCGAAGGACCTCGACCTGCCGCTCGTCGCCACCAACGACCTGCACTACACGCACGCCCACGACTCCACGAGCCACGCCGCCCTCCTCTGCGTGCAGTCCGGCAGCACCCTCGACGACCCGAACCGGTTCAAGTTCGACGCCGACGAGTTCTACCTGAAGTCCGCCGCGCAGATGCGGGACCTGTTCCGCGACCACCCCGAGGCCTGCGACAACACGCTGCTCATCGCCGAGCGCTGCGACGTGAAGTTCGACGAGAGCGCGAACTACATGCCGAACTTCCCGGTCCCCGAGGGGGAGACCGAGGCCACCTGGCTCATCAAGGAGGTCGAGAAGGGACTGGTGTACCGCTACCCGGGCGGCATCCCCGACGACGTGCGCAAGCGCGCCGAATACGAGACCCAGGTCATCCTGCAGATGGGCTTCCCGGGCTACTTCCTCGTCGTCGCCGACTTCATCAACTGGAGCAAGGACCACGGCATCCGGGTCGGCCCCGGCCGCGGCTCGGGCGCCGGCTCGATGGTCGCCTACGCCATGCGGATCACCGACCTCGATCCGATCCGGCACGGCCTGATCTTCGAGCGCTTCCTGAACCCCGACCGCGTCTCCATGCCCGACTTCGATGTGGACTTCGACGAGCGCCGGCGGGGTGAGGTCATCAAGTACGTGACCGAGAAGTACGGCGACGACCGCGTCGCGCAGATCGTCACGTACGGCACGATCAAGGCGAAGCAGGCCCTCAAGGACTCCTCGCGCGTGCTCGGCTTCCCGTTCGGGATGGGCGACAAGCTGACCAAGGCGATGCCGCCCGCGATCATGGGCAAGGACATCCCGCTCACCGGCATCCTCGACCCGAAGCACGAGCGGTACAAGGAGGCCGTCGACTTCCGTGCCCTGCTCGACACGGACCCGGACGCGAAGACGGTGTTCGAGACCGCCCTCGGCCTCGAGAACCTGAAGCGCCAGTGGGGCGTGCACGCGGCCGGCGTCATCATGTCGAGCGAGCCGCTCATCGACATCATCCCGATCATGCGCCGCGAGCAGGACGGCCAGATCGTCACCCAGTTCGACTATCCGGCCTGCGAATCGCTCGGCCTGATCAAGATGGACTTCCTGGGGCTCCGCAACCTCACCATCATCGACGACGCCCTCGACAACATCGAGGCCAACCGCGGCCACCGTCCCGACCTCGAGCACCTCGAGCTCGACGACC
>DATCMN010000077.1:0-1709 GCA_036563405.1 Naasia sp.
CGCCATCAGCTGCGACATCGTGAGGCCGGGGGTCGACTCTCGCAGGCCGTTCAGCTCCGCGTGCCTGGCCTCCACCTTGGCGACGCCGCCGTGCTGGAACTGGGCGCCGAGACTGAGGAAGACGGCGGCGATCAGCGCAATCGGGATGCCGATGCCGGCGGATCCACCGAGGAGGGTCCCGTCGGTCAGATCGGTCAGCTCGGGCGGCACGACGACGACTTTACCGGCGCCCCCGGGCCGATAGTCTGAGCCGGTTATGGCGATCCTTCCCATCCGGATCACCGGAGACCCGGTGCTGCACGAACCCGCCGAGCCCGTCACACGCTTCGACGACGAGTTGCGAACCCTCGTCGCCGACATGTTCGACACGATGTTCGCCGCGCCCGGCGTCGGTCTGGCCGGGCCGCAGGTCGGCGTGCCGCTGCGCCTCTTCGTGTACAACTACCCCGACGAGAACGGCGGCGAGCGGCGAGGTGTCGCCATCAACCCGGAGCTGTGGATCACTCCCCCGCCGACCGGCGAGGCGGATGAGGACACCGAGAGCGAAGGCTGCCTGTCGGTGCCCGGCGAGCGGTTCCCGCTCCGGCGTGCCGAGCGGGCGCTCCTGCGTGCCGTGGACCTCGACGGGAAGCCGTACGAGATCGAGGCGGAGGGCTGGTTCGCCCGCATCTTCCAGCACGAGTTCGATCACCTGGGCGGCGTGCTCTACATTGACCGGCTCGAGTTCCTGCACGCGCGCAAGGCGACGAAGACGATCGTGAAGCGCGGCTGGGGCAAGCCGGGCAACGAATGGCTCCCGGGCGTCGACGACCTCGAAGGCTGATTCAGGCTGCCCAGCCGAGGAGACGGAGCACCGCGGCGAGAACGGCGGCGGCGAGAATCACGAGCACGAACGGCACCCGCAGGGCGAACAGCACGGCGGCGAGCAGCACCGCGGGAAGCCGCGCGTCGAGCACCAGCTGCATGCCGACGCCGAGGGTCTGCACGGCGATCAGGGCGGCGAGCAGCGCGACCGTGACCAGGTTGGCGGTGCGCGCGGCCGTCGGGTGCTCGAGCACCCTCGCGGGCACCAGGTAGCCGGCGAATTTCAGCGCGAGGCACGCGAACGACGCGAGCAGGACGATGTGCCAGAGGGTCATCGCGTCGCCCCCTCGCGCCGCTGGTCCGGATCGGCATCCCTGTCCGCCGTCGACTCCTCCTCCGGTGCAGCCTGCCCTGCCGCGGCGGCGTCGCCGCGACGGGCGAACACATTCGTCACCCCGACGACCACGGCGACGAGTGCCGCCACGAGCACCGGCAGCCCGGGCGGCAGGGTCGGCACGAGCACCGCCGCGACGACTGCAGCGCCGATCGCCACGACGACGGGCTGCAGGGCGGTCAGCCGGGGCCAGAGCAGCCCGACGAACGCCGCTGCGGCCGCCGCGTCCAGGCCGTACTGGCGGACGTCGCCGATCGCGTCGCCGAGGATCGCGCCGACGAGCGTCGTGGCGTTCCAGCCGACGAATACGATGAGGCCGGTCAGCCAGAAGCCGATGCGCTGACCGCGGAGGGTCGGCTGGGCCGTCGCGACGGCCGTCGACTCGTCGATGGTCAGCCAGGCGGCCGCCACCTGACGCCAGAAGCCGCCGCCCACTATGGGCTTCACCCGGACGCCGTAGAGCACGTTGCGCGCGCCGAGCAGCGCGGCGCCCGCGATGGCGGAGGACCCG
>DATCMN010000102.1:0-2627 GCA_036563405.1 Naasia sp.
CGACCGCGGCGCTGTAGCCGCCGGTCACGTTCGAGTACCACAGCGGGATGGCCGGGAGGTCCTGGAGGAGGATCTCCTGGGCCTGCTGGTAGAGGCTGTTGGCCTCGTCAGCGTCGGTCGTGGTGGCGCCCTGGTTGATCAGCGCGTCGACCTCGGGGTTCGAGTAGTCACCGTCGTTCGACGACGCGTTCGTCGCGTACAGCGGCCCCAGGAAGTTGAACAGACCCGGGTAGTCCGCCTGCCAGCCGGTGCGGAAGGCGGTCTCGGACGTCTTGCCCGTGACCTGCTCGCGCGCCTCGGCGAAGGTGGGGATCGGGTTGCCCGACGCCTCGATGCCGAGCGTGTTGGCGACGCTGTTCGCGACAGCGTCGACCCAGCCCTGGTGGCCGCCGTCGGCGTTGTACGAGATCTGGAAGGCGCCCTCGAACGGTGCGATCGCGTCGGCCTCGGCCCAGAGGCGCTTGGCCTCCTCGGGGTTGTACTCCAGGACCTCGGCGCCGGCGAGCTGGTCGGTCCAGCCGTCGATCGTCGGGGAGGTGAAGTCGCTCGCCGGGGTGCGGGTGCCCTCGAAGATCACATCCGTGATCTCCTCGCGGTTGATGGCCATCGACAGCGCCTGGCGGCGCAGTTGGCCCTCTTCACCGATCCAGTGCTTGAACGCGTCCGGGTTCGCCCAGCCCTCGGTGTTGCTGGGGATGGTGAAGGACTGGAACACCGCGGCGGGCTGGTTGACCGCACGGCCCTCGAGGTCGTCCTCGAAGGTGGTGAAGGCCGCGTCCGGGATCGCGTCGAGGACGTCGAGGTTGCCGCCCTGCAGGTCGGCGTAGGCGGCCTCCTGGGTGGCGTAGAAGATGATCGACAGGCCGTCGTTCTGCGGGGCACGGGGGCCGTCGTAGTCCGGGTTCACAGCCAGGTCGATCTGGACGTCGTGCTGCCACGCGCCCTCGCCGTCCAGCATGTAGGGGCCGTTGCCGATCGGGTTCTCGCCGAACTCGTCGGTGACCTTGCCGTTCTCGTCGAAGGCGGCGTCGGGCAGCGGGTAGAACGCCGAGTAGCCGAGGCGCAGCGGGAAGTCCGAGCGGGCCTCGTTCAGCGTGACCGTGAAGGTGTAGTCGTCCGTGACCTCGAGCCCGGTGAGCTCGCTGTCCTCGTCGTAGGAGAAGCCCTGGATGTCCTCGAAGAAGTAGGAGTTGAGCCGCTCGTTGCCGAGCAGCGCGCCGTCCTGCCACGCGTTGACGAAGGACTCGGCGTCGACAGGCTCGCCGTTGGTGAACTCGTGACCCTCCTCGACCGTGATCGTGAAGGTCTGGTTGTCCTCGGTCTCGATGGACTCCGCCATGTCGTTCTCGGGGCTGCCGTCGGCACCGTAGGTGACGAGGCCCGCGAAGATGGCGTCGAGGATCTTGCCGCCGCCGGTCTCGTTGGTGGCCGTCGGGATCAGCGGGTTCTGGGGCTCGGAGCCGTTCGCGGTGATGATCGCGCCGCCGCCGTTGGAGCCGCCGCCATCACCGCCGTTCCCGTTGCCGCCGCCGCTGGCGCAACCGGCGAGCGCGAGCACGCTGACCGAGGCCAGCGCGACCGAGCTCAGACCGAATCGTCTGAAGTTCAAATGTTCCTCCTGGATTGCACATAAAGGCACCGCGAGGGCAAGGGCGTCCCGCGGCGCCGGACGTAAGTACCCTAGGCGGGGTACAGAAGTGCTCCAAATCGCGCACCCATATCGTTACCAGCTGGAAACCAACTTCGAGGATCGTTGCATCGGTGCAAGATTCTTGCTCAGATGCGCCCCCCGAACGCACCGAAATAGCGGGAAGCGGCGCTCGCCGCCGATTGTGGACAGTGTTCACGAGGCACCATCCCGTAACCTCCGGTTCATGTCAGGCGCGACGGCAGGAGAGGGGTCGGAGTGAGCGGGGTACGGAGCGCGACGCCGGAAGAGGGAGCGGCGGGGAGTGAGCCGACGTCCATGGGGTCGCGGCGCCGCTTGGTCCTCGAGATCGCGATAGTCCTCGGCCTGTCGCTAGGGGCTTCCGCGGTCTATTCGATCGTCGCGCTCGTGAACCGGCTCACCCGGGAGGAGGCGCTCGGCGATCAGACGGCCACCATGAATCCCTCGCTGAGCGAGAGACCGCTGTTCGACCTCGTCTACCAGCTGCTCGGGATCGGGTTCGACCTCGTCCCGGTGCTGCTCGTGCTCTATCTGCTCAGCGGGCCGGGGCGGTCGGCGTTCCGGCGACTGGGCTTCGATGCGAGCCGGCCCGGCCGGGATGCGGGCGGCGGGGTCCTGCTGGCGCTCGCGATCGGCGTGCCCGGCCTCGCGCTCTACTTCGCCGGTCGTGCTCTCGGCATCACGGTCAGCATCGACACGGCCGGACTGGCCGACTACTGGTGGACGATCCCGGTGCTCGTGCTCTCCGCGCTGCGAGCGGCCCTCGTCGAGGAGCTGATCGTCGTCGGCTACCTGACGGAGCGCCTCCGCGAGCTGGGCTCCGGCAAGTGGTCGATCATCGCCGGCAGCGCGCTCCTGCGGGGCAGCTACCACCTCTACCAGGGCATAGGCCCCTTCATCGGCAACGTCGCGATGGGGGTCGTGTTCGCATGGGCCTACGACCGCTGGGGCCGCACCG
>DATCMN010000104.1:0-2141 GCA_036563405.1 Naasia sp.
GGGTGCGGACGAGGACGAGTCGCAGGTGTACACCACCTTCAGCGGCGACGGCGGCCCCGCGCTCGACAACTGGTTCAAGCGGCTCATCTACGCGCTCAAGTTCCAGTCCGAGCAGGTCTTCCTCTCGAACGCGGTCAGCAACGACTCGCAGATCCTGTACGACCGGGACCCGCGGACCCGTGTGGAGAAGGTGGCGCCGTACCTGACCCTCGACTCGGACGCCTACCCGTCGGTGGTCGACGGCCGCGTCGTCTGGGTGGTCGACGGCTACACCACGTCGTCGAGCTACCCGTACTCGGCGACCCGCAGTCTCAGCGAGTCGATCGCCGACACCTACACCCCGGCGCCGGCGTACGCGATCGACAGGATCAACTACATCCGCAACTCGGTGAAGGCGACGGTCGACGCCTACGACGGCTCCGTCACCCTCTACGCGTGGGACGAGACGGACCCGATCATCCAGTCCTGGCAGAAGGTGTTCCCGAACGACCTGCGTCCCCTCACCGAGATGAGCGCGGACCTGGTCAGCCACGTGCGGTACCCCGCCGACCTGTTCAAGATGCAGCGATCGGTGCTCGGCACCTACCACGTGACCGAGGCCGGGACCTGGTACTCCCGCAACGACGCCTGGCGTGCGCCCAACGAGCCCACCTCCGCGGAGGCGAACCCGCCGCTGCAGCCGCCGTACTACCTGACGATGCAGGTGCCGGGGGCGGAGGAGCCGTCGTTCTCGCTGTACTCGACGTTCATCCCGAACCAGTCCGGCACCCAGAGCCGGAGCATCCTGACCGGATTCCTGGCGGTCGACTCGGATGCCGGCACGACGGCGGGTGAGGTGGCGGACACGTACGGCACGCTGCGGCTGCTCACCGTGACCGACGACAACGTGCCCGGTCCCGGCCAGGTGCAGAGCATCTTCAATACCGACACCGAGGTGGCCAACCAGTTGGCGCTGCTGACCCGCGGTGACACGTCGGTGGCTCGCGGCAACCTGCTGACGCTGCCGGTCGGTGGCGGACTGCTCTACGTGCAGCCGATCTACGTCCAGTCGAGCGGTGAGACCCGGTACCCGCTGCTGCGCAAGGTGCTGGTCGCGTTCGGCGATCGGATCGCGTTCGAGGACACCCTCGACGCCGCGCTCGACGACCTGTTCGGCGGCGACTCGGGTGCCGACGCCGGCGACACCGATGTGCCGGGGGAGACGCCGACGGATCCGGAGACGCCGACCGACCCGGAGGCGCCGACGACACCGGAGGAGCCGGCGGAGCCCGCCGAGCCGTCCACGAACACCGAGCTGGAGCAGGCTCTCGCGGACGCCAACCAGGCGCTGCAGGACCGCCAGGCGGCGTATGCCGCGAACGAC
This sequence comes from Naasia sp., assembly GCA_036563405.1. Classification (GTDB taxonomy): domain Bacteria; phylum Actinomycetota; class Actinomycetes; order Actinomycetales; family Microbacteriaceae; genus Naasia. Next base: position 1,364 of record DATCMN010000104.1, read on the forward strand.
CTGGTGGCCGCGGCCGAGGCCGACGAGCGGCTCCAGGAAGCCATCGAGCGCGCAGTCGCCGCCTCCGCCGCTGCGGAGCCCACGGACACCGCCTCCGGAGACCCCGCCCAGTAGCCCCGAGCGTCGGCGCGGTACGAACGACCTCGGCGCGGTAGCTATACCTACCGCGCCGAGGTCGTTTCGCGTGCGCCGAGAAGGGTGGTGGTGCGCTGCGTTCCGACCCTCTCCGGAGCCGTGTTAGGCTTTTCCACGTGCCGCGGGGTGGAGCAGCTCGGTAGCTCGCTGGGCTCATAACCCAGAGGTCGCAGGTTCAAATCCTGTCCCCGCAACGAAATGACGAAGGCCCTCGCCGACAGGCGGGGGCCTTCTTCGTTGTGTGGCTGTGGATCGGCGCGGAGCTGCGCGCGCTTCTGCACTCAGATCGCGTCGACCAGTCCCCTCTCGTACGCCCAGATGACGACATGCACCCGATCCGGCAGTGCCAGCTTCGACAGGATCGACTTGATGTGGGTCTTCACGGTGTTGCCGGTCATGAAGAGCGTGGTCGCGATGTCCTCGTTGGAGGCACCCTCGACGATCCGGCGCAGCACCTCGCGTTCGCGAGGTGTGAGCCCGGCCAACGCCCCGTGCCCGTCGGCCGCTGGGGTCCGCACCACGAACTTCACGAGAGTCGAGGTCACCCGCGGCGCTAGGACGGCATCGCCGGCGTGCACCGCGCGGATGGCGGCGCCCAGCTCCTCGCTCGACGTGTCCTTCAGCAGGAAACCGCTCGCACCGG
>DATCMN010000105.1:0-2340 GCA_036563405.1 Naasia sp.
GGCCGGGAATGCGACCCGGGACTGCGCGTCCGACGGGGGTGGTGGCGCGGTGCTCGCCGACGGGTGTGAGCCCAGCTCGACCAGCAGCACGCCGACGATCACGAGCACGATGCCGACCCCCATCAGGCCGGTGATCGGCTCCGCGTACAGCAGCAGCGACAGCACTGCTGTCAGCGCCACCCCTGTCGCCCCCCACACGCCGTAGGCGACGCCGAGCGGCATCCCCGCTTTCAGCACCGCGGCGAGCAGGATGAACGCCGCCAGGTATCCCGCCACGACCACCGCATAGAGCGCGGGCACGTCGAGCGCCGCCTTGAGGGCCAAGGTCGCCGCGACCTCGGAGGCGATCGCGGCGGAGAGGTACAGCCAGGCCCTCATCGCCGGCTCCCGGCGAGCAACTCGCGCGCGACGTCGGCGATGCGCTCCCACTCGTCCCCGCTCACCCGGATCAGGCCGAGGCCCCGGTCGAACCAGGCTCCGTCGGCAAGCAGCCGCACCGCCTGCAGGCGCGCCCGCTCCCCCGGGTCGGTCACCTCGCCCAGCCGGAACCATTCGTCGTCGAGCCGACTCACCCAGCGCTCGCAGAGCGCGTCCCGCAGCTTCACATCCGCGAGGAGCGCGAGGTCGCTGGCATCGATGGGTCCGGTGAACGCGTCCTCGAGGTAGACCCGGACCCGCTCCCCCGCGTCCCCCGTGTCGCCTGCCCGGGTTCGGAACTCCCCCAGCCAGCGGTCGACGACCCGGTCGACGACAGCGATCATCAGGGCCCGCTTCGTCGGGAAGTGGTGCACGACGCCGGCTTTCGTCAGACCCACCCTCCGCGCGACGGAGTCGAGCGAGACGACCTCCCCCTCGACCAATGCGTGCTCCGCGGCGCGGGTGATCGTCTCGACGGTTGCCATTCGCCCAACCTACCGGTTGGTCGGTACCGATGTCGACAGATCGCGTCGCTACCGTGGGGGCATGAGCCCGCCCGGAGTCGGAACCGCGCCGCCGCTCGAGGGCTGTCAGATCCTCCTCGTGAACTCCGCCCACGAGGTGCTGCTGAGCTCCGCGACGACATCCCCTCCATCCCCTTCCCCGGCCGCTGGGCGCTGCCGGGCGGCATGCTCGAACCCGGCGAGCTGCCGGCCGACTGCATCAGGCGCGAGATCCTCGAGGAGCTGGGGGTGCAGCTGCATCCCGAGGAGGTCCGGCACCTCTGGTCCGCGCATCGGTCCTACGGCATCGAGCACACGTTCACTGCGCGACTGGACCTGGCGGCGGAGGACATCGCGCTGACCGAAGGCCAGCGGATCGCCTGGTTCTCGCCATCGGACGCCATGGCCCTGCCCCTCGCATACGAGGACGGAGCCGTCCTGAAGGACTTCGTCGAGCTGAACGGCCGGCGGCACTCGCGGGCCGGCGGCAGCGCGGCACCAGCATCGCCGGACTTTCCTCCCCGGCCGTGAAGGACAGCGATGTCTCGGGTCTCTTCCGCGAGTTCGCGGATGCGTGCATCCGCGCCTGGGCCGCCGGCGGGTGGGCGGTGGACGCCCTGGTGGGCCGGCAGACTCGGGAGCACGGCGACCTGGATCTCGCCGTCGACGCCCGGGACCTCCCCCGCCTGCTGGTCCTGCTCGGCAGTCAGGGCTACGTCACGGCTGTGGACCAGTCGCCGGCTCGGATCGAGCTGCGAGCCCCGGACGGCCGTGTCGTGGACGTGCACCCTGTCGTCTTCGGCCCCGACGGCGGCGGCGTGCAGGAGGGCCTGGACGACACCGTCTACCGCTACTCCCCCACGGGCTTCGTCACCGGCATGGTCGCCGGGACGCAAGTCCCCTCCCTCTCCGCCGCGCAGCAGCTGGCCTTCCGCGCGGGCTACCCGCCACGACCGGTCGACCTGCACGACGTCGCCCTGCTCACCGACCTCGTCATCGAAGCGCAATCCGGCGGCTAGCACGGACCTGTCACCTCCTCACCCCGACAGGAGAACGAGCTCGCTGGTGGAGCGGGTCATCGACACGTACCGGTCGACGGCCCCCTCGATCCCCTCGCCGAACGACTCCGGCGAGACGAGGATCACCAGGTCGAACTCCAGCCCCTTCGCGGTCTGCGGCGTCAGAGCGCTGACGCGCGGGCGGGGCGAGAAGGATACGTCCCCGATCACGCAGGCGACTCCCTCCGGGTGCTCGGCCAGCCAGCCGTCGAGTATCTCGTCCCGCTGCGCGGGCGAGGCGTACCGAACCGGGATGCCGCTCCTCCGGATCGAGACGGGCACGTTCGCGTCCGGCAGCGCGGCTCGGATCGCCGGCTCGGCCTCCGCCATCACCTCCTCGGGTGTGCGGTAGTTGATGGTGA
>DATCMN010000109.1:0-9285 GCA_036563405.1 Naasia sp.
CAGACCGGCGAGGGGCACTCCCTCGTGGGGCTCGTCAGCGCGATCGCGCCGGCGCTCGTCGCGGGCAACACCGTCGTGGTGGTGGCCAGCGAGAGCGCGCCCCTGTCGGCGGTCAGCCTCAGCGAGGTGCTCGCCACCAGCGATGTGCCGGGCGGCGTGGTGAACGTGCTCACCGGGTCCCCTGGGGAGCTCGCCCCGTGGCTGGCGTCGCACGCCGACGTGAACGCACTCGACCTGGTCGGCGCCGGCGACCTCGACTGGGTGGCCCTGCAGGTCGCCGCCGCGGAGACCCTGACGCGCGTCCTGGCGCCCGAGACCGGTCCGGACGCGGCCGCTCCGACGCTGGAGCGGATCAGCGCGTTCACCGAGACCAAGACGGTCTGGCACACGAAGAGCCTCCTCTAGCCTCCCGGCAGCCTCCGACTCGCCCACTTCCTCGCCGAGTCGCCCACTTCTCGGGCAACTGGGCATCGAGGTGCCCGAGAACCGGGCAGGTCGACGAGAAGCTCAGGGCAGGCGGCCCGAGGTCAGGTGGGCGACGAGCGCGTCCGCGAAGCCGCCCGGTGTGCCGAGCGCCACGCGGACCGTCGCGCCCTCCTGATCCGGGTGCCCCGTGTAGCGGCCGCGGGTGTCGCACACCGTGGCGCCGCGGGCGGGACCCGAGCCGCACTCGATCGCCACGCGCACCCGCGGGAACGGGTCCGGCACCACTTCGCCGGTCAGCACGGCGGCGGCCAGCACGTCGTGCAGCGCGGCCACCCGGCGCCCGAAGCGGGCCTCGTAGAAGGCGACGTAGGAGTCGGTGATGTCCGCGACGAAGCGGCCCGCGGCAGTTCCGCTGGCGGTCAGCTGCGCGCGGTGCTCGTCTGTCATCAGTTCCCGCATGGTCACGTCGAGCGGGATGAGTGACACCGGCCAGCCCGCGGACAGCACCACCTCGGCCGCCTCCGGGTCGTGTAGGATGTTCGCCTCCGCGGCGGGAGTGCGATTGCCGGGTACCTCCGCGGCGCCGCCCATCGCGACGACGTCCGCGACCCGGCCGACGAGCTCCGGGTCCGCCCGCACCGCGATGGCCAGATTGGTGAGGGCACCGAGGGTGAGGATCCGCAGCCGGCCCTCGTGCCGGCGCGAGAGCTCGTCGATCAGCCGGACCGCGGAACGCCCGTCGAGCAGCCCTGCGTCGGCGGGCGGCACGTCGGCGTCGCCCATCCCGTCCGCGCCGTGCACGTCGCTGGCGTGCGGGATCGGCGGTGCGACCAGCGGGCGCTCCGCCCCGACGGCGACGGGGATGTCGGTGCGCCCGGCCAGCGTGAGCACCCGCAGGGTGTTGAGCGCGCAGGTCCGCGCCGGTGCGTTGCCGCCGACCGCCGTGATGCCGACCACGTCGACGGTGTCGGAGGCGAGCAGGTAGAGGAGCGCGACGGCGTCGTCGATGCCCGTGTCGCAGTCGACGAGGACCGGCGTCCGCGGTGTCACGGGACCTCCTCAACGGGGTTGCCGTTGATCCGGGCGAGGTCGTCCTCGATCATGCGCGGCGTGACGAGCGCCGCAGCCGCGCCGACTGCCGAGACGCCCATCAGCGCGCAGAGGATCAGGGACGCCGTCCATCCGCCCGTCAGGTCGTGCAGCAGGCCGAGCAGCAGCGGGCCGGCCGCCGCCACCAGATAGCCGACGCCCTGGGTGAACCCGGACAGTGCCGCGGAGCCGTCCTGGGTGCGACTCCGCAGGTTGATGAGGATGAGCGCGACGGGGAAGAGCAGCGGCCCCAGTCCGGCAGCGAGCACCCACAGCCAGGTGAGGGTCGTCGGGGCGAGGAGCAGTCCGCCGTAGCCGATCAGGAAGAAGGCGGCGCCGGCGTAGAGCAGCGGCGTCACGGAGCGCATCCGGACGGCGAGCAGCGGCACGACGATGCTCGCCGGGAATCCCGCGATCGCGAACAGGGACAGCAGCGCGCCGGCCGTGTACCTGTCGGCGCCGGCGACGTCGTGCAGGATCTCGGGCAGCCAGGCGAACATCGCGTAGGCGTTGAAGGAAGAGGCCGCGAAGACGACGGCGCACGCCCAGGCGATCGGGGACTTCCAGATGCCGCCGGGCAGCTCCGGCTCGACGATGCCGGCGTCGCCGTCGGTGGGGCGCCTGTCGCGGACCCACAGCCCGATCCACGGCAGCACGGCGACGAGGGTGACCGCCGCCCAGACCGACAGCGAGGTCCGCCAGCCGGCCGCATCCGCGACGGGCGCGGCGACTGCCGCGGGGATCGCCGTGCTGACGGCGAGGAGGGCGGCACCCATGGCGGTGAGCGCGCCGAGCCGGTGCGGGAACCAGCGCTTGACCGCGGGCGGCAGCAGCACGTTGCCGACGCCGATTCCCGCGAAGGCGAGGGCGCTGCCGACGGCGAGCGAGAGATAGCCCGGGCCGAGCCCGCGCAGCAGGTGGCCGGCCGTCATGGCGGCCAGCGCGAGGATCAGGGCCGACTGCAGACCGATGCGCCGGGCGATCCCGGGCGCCAGCAGCCCGAAGACGGCGAAGCAGATGGGCGCGAGCGTGCCGAGCAGTCCGATCCCCACGCTCGACATCGGCACGTCCTCCGACACGGCGTCGAGGACGGGCGACAGGGACGCGACGGCGGTCCGGAGGTTGAGGGCCAGCAGGATGATGCCGCCGAGAGCGAGGAGGCTTCCCGTCCGGGGGAACGTCGCCCGACCCGAACTCACAGCTTCAGCCTACGCACGTCCGACCTAGGCTGACGCCATGTCCGATCTCTGGCGGAACCTGCCGCTCAGTTCGCGGCCCGCGGAGGACGAGTCCACGGTCAGCAGCGACTGGCGGCCGAGGACGGCCGCCGCCCTCCGCGCGCTGGCCGATTCGCTCACCCCGCTGCCCGAGGCCCGCTGGTCGGAGCCGAGCCTCCGGCCCGGCCGCGGCGGGGTCCCGGCGACAGTGCGGGAGACGATCGACGACCTGGTGTGGCGGCTCGGCGCCTCCGCGTTCGAGCGCATCTTCCCGCCGGACCGGACAGCCCGGTCGCGCGACGATCTCCTCGCCGACCTGCACCACTGGGCGCACCGGGTGGAGCGCGGCAGGCGCGGGATCGGCGACCTGACGGCTGTCGCGGAGCACGCCTATGACGTGACGCTGCCCCTCGGGCTGCCCGACCCCGTCGACTCGCGCGGCTCGGGCGCTGTGGCCCTCGCCCGGGCGGCGGCCGCGCCGACCCCGCTCCGGGGCCTCCTGAGAGGCAGGACGCTGGCCGCCTCCGACGCAGGCTGGCGGATCGGGACGGGACCGGAGATCCGCGGCACAGCGGCGGAGCTGGTCGCGTGGCTGTCGGGCCGGGCTGTGCGGCCGGTGTTCGCGCCGGCCGACGCGGGGCCCGCCGGCAGGACCACGGCCACCGAGACGGCCACCGACACCGACGACGAGAGCGGAGGGCCCCCGCCGCCCGCCGACCCGCGGCGGGGCTGAGTCCCGCTCGCGCTAGGACCGCGGAACGAGCTCGCGGGTCTGCTCGACGTCGCGGGCCATCTGCTCCCGCAGCGGTTCCACGCCGTGGTAGGCGACCATCCCGCGCAGCCGGTGCAGGAACTCGATCTCCACGACGTGGCCGTACAAGTCGATGTCCTCGTCCAGCACGTACGCCTCCACCTGCTTGCGCGCGACATCGCCGAACGTGGGATTCGTGCCCACCGAGATGGCCGCCGGGTAGACCGGGGCGCCCGCCGCACTGTGGTCGATGAGCCGGCCCGCGTACACGCCGTCGCCGGGCGCGAAGCCCTCGGCGTCCGGCTCGAGGTTCGCGGTCGGATAGCCGAGTTCGCGGCCCCGCCGGAGCCCCGGCACGACGACGCCGCGCATCCTCGGTGCCCGGCCCAGGAGTTCCGCCGCTCCCTCCACGTCGCCGTCACCGAGCAGGGTGCGCACCCGGCTGGAGGAGGCGCGCGCTCCCCCGGTGGACACGTCGTCGACCACGACGACCTCGAAGTCGGCTCCCCTGCCGAGCTCCTCGAGCAGCGCCCGGTCGCCCGCGCCGCGCGCTCCGAACCGGAAGTCCGCACCCACCAGCACGACTTTGGCCTCGAGCGCCTCGACGAGCACCCGGGACACGAACCGCTCCGGCGTCCAGGCGGCGAGGGCGGTGTCGAAACGCAGCAGCAGCGTGCCGTCCACTCCCTCCTGCTCGAGCAGCTCCAGCTTCTGGCGAACGCTGACCACGTTCGCCGGGCACAGCTCGGGCCGGAGCACGGCGAGCGGATTGCGGTCGAAGGTGACCACGACGCTCGGCAGTCCGCGCCCCGCGGCTTCCTCCTTGAGCTGGGCGAGGACGGCGCGGTGCCCGGTGTGGACCCCGTCGAACTTGCCGATCGTCACCGCGGACGGCCGCAGCTCGGCGGGCACGCCGGACGGATCCTCGACGAGGATCATCGCGGCTCGTCCCCCGGAGTACGGTGCTTCGCCAGCCACACCAGTCCGAGGACGGGGAGGACGAGCGGCACCAGCAGGTAGCCCAGCCCGTAGTAGGACCACACCGTGTCGCGCGGGAACAGCTCGGCGTCCACCACGCTCAAGGTGCCGACGGTCAGCACGAAGATCAGCTCGAAGAGGATCGTCACCCAGGCGACGCGGTACCAGCCCTCGCCGCGGCCGAGGAGCGCCACCGTGGCGAGGATGTAGACGACCGCGGCGAGCGCGGAGAGGGTGTACGCGACCGGCGCCTCGGAGAAGTCGGTGAGGATCTGCACGGTCGACCTGCCGGTGGCGGCGAGGGCCAGCACGCCGTACACGGCCACGAGGACGAGGCCGACGCCGCGGATGCGCCGACGGGGGCGTGCGTCTGCCGAGGTAGTCATGTCCTCCTGATTATCCCGCACCGCGAGGGGCGTCTCAGGCGAGCTGGACCGTCCAGATCACGTGCATCCGGTACAGCATGATCGCGATGGCGAGGCAGGCGATGCCGACGACGACGTTGCTCCACCGGCTCTTCTCGATGAGCGCCCACAGGATGGCGACCGGCGGCAGGATCAGCGCGCTGATCAGGTAGGCCCAGAACTCGTACGGGTTGCCGCTCGGGGTGTTCCCGACGGCCGGCCCGACGGCCGCGACCACCACCTGGGCGAGGAGGAGCACGCCGACGAGGGCGGCGCCGCCCAGCGAGAGGTCCGATGGCGGCCGCTTCGCCAGCCCCACGGCGATGGCGATCAGTCCCGCCACCACGGCGATGACGATCTGCGCGATGGTGAAGCCGAGGATCATGGGTTCCCCTCTCCGGCCGCGGCCGCGGGCTCCGCTGATTCCGTGCGGGATGTGGTGGCAGCGTGAGGCGGAGCATCGGAGGGTTCCGGAGGGAACCCGGTGAGCACGCGGACGAGTCCGCCGGTGATGGAGACCATGGCGATCAGCTCCCTTCCCGGGCCGACGGCGGCCGCGACGGGCGCGTCGTCCCGCTCCACTCGGATCCGCTTCCCGTTGCGCACATCGGCGGCTGCGGCGGGACCGAGCGCCAGCTCCGGGAACAGGCGCGCGGCGATGTCGGCTGCTGCGACGAGGCCGTCCGGGCTCAGCGAGTCGAGGTCGGCCGCCCCTCCGACGGGGAACGGCCCCACCTCGGTCCGCCGCAAGGCGGTGAGATGGCCGCCGACGCCCAGGATCTCGCCGAGGTCGCGGGCCAGTGCCCGGACGTAGGTGCCGGAGGAGCAGCGGACGCGCACGTCGACGTCGACGGAGCCTTCCGGCCCGTCGGCGGGGACACGGGGGCCGCCGAGGGAAGCGAACTGGCTCACCGTGACCGGCCGCGAGGCGAGCTCGACCGTCTCCCCGTCCCGCACCCGTGCGTAGCTGCGGCGGCCGTCCACCTTGATGGCGCTCACCGAGCTCGGCACCTGCTCGATCGGGCCGGTGAGGCGGGCCATCGCCTCGGCTAGCGCGCCGGGCGGCACGGCGCGGGCGTCCCGCTGGTCGCCGAGCGGCTCGCCCTCCCGGTCGTCCGTCGTGGTCGCGCGGCCGAGCCGGATCGTCGCGAGGTACTCCTTGTCGAGCCCCACGAGGTAGGTGAGCAGGCGGGTCGCCGTGCCGACGCCGAGGATCAGCAGACCTGTGGCCATCGGGTCCAGGGTGCCGGCGTGGCCGACCTTGCGGGTGCCGAGAGCACGGCGCGCGCGGGCCACCACCCCGTGGCTCGTGATGTCCTCGGGCTTGTCGACGAGGAGCACGCCGGCCGGCGCGGAAGACGTCAGGCCGGACATGGTCGCACTCTAACAGCGGGCGCTCAGCCGCCCCGGGTGCCGAGGGCGCCCGCCGTAGGATCGCAGGGTGCGGGTGGGGGTCGTCGGGGCGGGCGCGATCGGCGGGGCGCTCGCCGCGCTGCTCGACAGGGCCGGCCACGAGGTGACTGTGACTGCTCGAGGCGAGTCCCTCGCCGCGATCGCGGATCACGGCATCCGGCTGAGCGGGGCCTGGGGCGAGCACACCGCGCGACCGGCCGCAGCCCTGCTGCTGCCCGGCGGACACGACTTCGCGATAGTCGCCACCAAGGTCGCCGACGCCGCGGCCGCGATCGAGGCCAACCGCGCCGCACTGTCCGGCAGACCGGTGGTGGTCGTCCAGAACGGGCTCGACGGCGTCGCGGTCGGCGAGGAGCTGCTTCCCGGCACACGGGTCCTCGGCGGCCTGGCCCTGTTCGCCGCCTCACTCGTCGCGCCCGGCGAGGTGCGGGTCACCGCGGCCAACGACCTGTACGTGGGCCCTGCGGATGCCGGTGACCCGATCGTCGCGGCGCTCGCGGCGGCGGTGCCCACCCTTCCCGTCCGGGACCTCCGGGGCATGCAGTGGTCGAAGCTCGTGGTCAACATGGTGAACGCACTGCCGGCGGTCACCGGGCTGAGCGTGCAGGAGACCGTGGCGTCGCCGCTGCTGCGTCCCGTGCTGACCCGCAGCATCCAGGAGGCGGTCCGCACCGGCCTCGCCGCGGGCGTGCGCTTCGGCTCGATGAACGGCCTCAGCCACCCTCTGCTGCGGGCGGCGGCGCTGCTCCCGCTCGCGGTGGCCGGCCTGGTGCCGCGGGCGATGGCCCGCCGGATGGGTCCGGTGCCGAATCCGGGGTCGACGCTGCAGAGCATCCGGCGGGGGCGCCCCACCGAGGTCGACGCGCTGAACGGCGCAGTGGTGCGGGAGGCCCGGCGGCGCGGGCGCGCTGCGCCGGTGAACGAGGTGCTCACCGCCCTGGTGCACGAGGTGGAGCGGTCGGGCCGTTTCGTCGAGCCGGCGGAGGTCGCGCGGCGGGTCGCCTCCGCCCGGTAGGCGCTACCGCTCGGCGCGGGGCAGCGTCTCGACGAGCGCGAAGAGGTCGGCGAATTCCAGCGGAGCGCCCTCCGCGTAGGCGCGCTCGTAGCCGCCGCCGGGGAGGCCGGCGGCGACGCGGTCGCGCAGGCGGCGGGTGTCCTCCCCCTCGGCCAGCACCGGGTTGTAGCCGTAGCGCACGCCGATCCGGTCGACGGCGCCGAAGATGCGGGCTCCGTCGGCGTGCCGGTCGACGAGCGCGCATGCCGCTCCGATCTGGTGCATGCCGGCGAGAGTGGAGGCCGCGTCCTCTGCGGCGTGGATCGCGAGGGTCGCCTCGCGCAGCTCCGCGATCGCGGCGAGCCCGTCGCCCTGATCGGTCAGCACCTTGCCGAGCACGTAGCGGGCGGAGGAGGCCATCCACTGGTAGCCCACCTGCTCCGCGAGCCGGAACGACTGCCGCAGGTCGGCGGCGGCCGCCGCGTAGTCGCCGAGCGCGCGGAGCATCTGACCGCGGCACATCAGCAGTTCCGCCTTTCCCCACGGCGCAGCGTGCTCCGCGTGTTCGGCGGCCCGGGCCATGGATTCACGGGCCACGTCGACGGCGCCGAAGAGGGAGCGCGCGTAGGCGGTGCGCGCCAGCGCGACTGTCTGCACCGTCGGGTCCCCCGCTGCGGCGCCGAGCTCGTAGGCCCGCTCCAGCTCTGCGAGGGTCCGCTCCGCATGGCCGGTCTGGTAGGTGAGGACCATCAGCCCGAGGAGGGTCTGCGCCTCGAGCAGCGGGGGCAGCTCGCCCGGCACCGCCAATGCCCTGTCGATGCTGGCGAGCCCGTCGAAGAGCAGGCCGCGCCGGAACCAGTGGTGCGCCTGACTGCCGGCGAGGGTGACCGCCGTGAGCCTGTCGCCGTCGGCGATCGCGCCGTCGAGCGCGACCCGCAGGTCGGCCCGCAGCAGGTCGAGCAGGGCGTTCGCGAGGGGGGCGTCGTGGGTGAGGGTCGCCGCGCCGGTGCGGGCCGCGAACCCGGTGAGCCAGTGCCTGTGCCGCCGCCACCACTCCGGCTCGTCGGCGTCGAGGGCGCGCACCGAGCGCCGCACGGTGTCGAGCAGCCGGTAGCGGCGCTCCCCCGCGTTGCCGTAGGAGACCGCGACGAGCGACTTGTCCACCAGCCGGGTGAGCACGGCCTCGATGTCGTCGTCGCAGTCGCAGATGCCGAGCACCGCCTCCTGGGGGAAGCCGCCTGCGAACCGGCCCAGCTGGATGAGGAGGTCCCGCTGCGAGGAGGTGAGCAGGTCGATGCTCCACTGCACCGCGTTCTCCACACTGGCGTGCCGGCCGCCCTCGACCGATGCCCCGGGCCGGGGCGCATCGGCGCGGAGAGCGTCCAGCAGGTCGGGTGCGGCGATGTCGTCGAGGCGCGCGGCGCTGAGCTCGAGGGCGAGGGGGATGCCGTCGAGGGCCGCGCAGATGTCGTCGACGAGGCGCTCCTCGGCCGGGGGCAGAGCCTCCCGCCGCGCTTCCCGTGCCCGCTCCAGGAACACGTCGCGGGCCGCAGCGGGAGGAAGCGGCTCCACGGGCAGCAGCTTCTCACCGGGCAGCCGGAGGGGCTCCCGGCTGGTCACGAGCACCGCGGCGAGCGGCGCCCGCGCGAGGATGCCCGCCACCGTGGCGGCCACCGCGCCCACCAGGTGCTCGGCGTTGTCCACGACGAGCAGGGTCGGCCTGTCGGCGAGGCGACGGGCCACCGAGTCGAGGTCGTGCCCGGCGGCGCCGAGGGTGTCGGCGACGGCGGGCAACACCCGGTCGGGGTCGGCCGCCGCCGTGAGGTCGATCAGCCAGGCGGAGTCCTCCGCGTAGTCATCGAGGCTCCGCGCCGCCTCGATCGCGAGGCGGGTCTTCCCGACTCCGCCCGGACCCAGCAGCGTAACGACCCGCGCGTCCCGCAGCGCGGCCGCGGTGGCGTGCAGCTCGGTTCTCCGGCCGATGAAGCTGGTGGCCGGTATCGGCAGTCCCGT
>DATCMN010000119.1:0-8553 GCA_036563405.1 Naasia sp.
CTTCGTGGAGCCGGCGAGCAGGCCGCGGACGAAGAACCGCTGGAGCGCGAAGAACACGACGAGCGGCACGATCATCGCAATGAACGCGCCCGCCGGCAGCAGGTACGCGTTGCGGCCGAACGCACCGGTCAGCTCCGCGAGCGTGCGGGTGATCGGGGACGCCTCACCGCTTGCGAAGATCAGCGCGACGAGCAGGTCGTTCCACACCCACAGGAACTGGAAGATCGCGAAGGACGCGATCGCCGGAACCGTGAGGGGCAGGACGATCCGCAGGAAGATCTGCCCGTGGCCGGCGCCGTCCACGCGCGCCGCCTCGATGACCTCGCCGGGGATCTCCGCGATGAAGTTGTGCAGCAGGAAGATCGCGAGCGGCAGGGCGAAGATCGAGTGCGCGATCCACACCTGGGTGTAGATGCCCGCGCCCTGGAAGCCCTCGAACAGCGTACCCGCCTGCGTGCCGAGGCCCCGCGAGAACAGCGACAGCAGCGGGATCAGGGTCATCTGGATCGGCACGATCTGCAGCGCGAACACCAGCACGAAGAGGATGTTCTTGCCCTTGAAGTCGATCCACGCGAACGCGTAGGCCGCCAGGGAGGCGACCACGAGCGGGATGAGCGTCGCGGGCAGCGTGATCGCGATCGAGTTGACGAACGACCGGGTCAGGTCCTCGTTGGCGAGCACCGTCTGGTAGTTCTCGAGCGTCAGGTCCCACTTGACGAAGACGTCCCACCAGCCGGAGCGCGTGATCTGGTCCTGTGGGCGGAACGATGTCACGAGCAGACCGAAGGTCGGGATGGTCCAGAGCGCCGCGATGATGAGCGACGCGATCGTCGCGCCGCGGCTCGTCAGCCGGTTCTTGCTCCGGCGGACGGCGTTGCCGACATCGGCGCGCTCCACCGCTCCGCGGGTGGACTTGGCATCGGGCAGCGGCAGGTCGGCCGGGATGGTGGCGGTCATCGGACTTCCCTCTGCTGCTTGATGATGCGGGCGTTGTAGATGACGATCGGCAGCACCAGGATGAACAGCAGCACGGCGAAGGCCGCGCTCCTGCCGCTCTCGAAGTTCTGCGCGAGAGTCACCATGTCGTTCGCGATGACGCCGGTGTCCGGGTACGCCGCACCCATCGTGCGCACGATGTCGAAGACCTTCAGCGAGGCGATGGAGATCGTCGTCAGCACCACGACGAGGGAGCTGCGGATGCCCGGCACCGTCACGTTGGTGAAGCGCTGCCAGGCGTTGGTCCCGTCCAGCTGAGCGGCCTCCACCTGCTCGGCCGGCACGCCCTTGATGGCGGCCGACAGGACCACCATGGCGAAGCCGGTCTGCACCCAGATGAGCACGACGATCAGCAGGAAGGTGTTGAGCGGCGCCTGCTGCAGCCAGTTGACGGGCGTGCCGCCGAACAGCACCACGATCTGGTTGAGCAGGCCGAACTGGCTCTGCCCCGCCTCGCGGTAGCCGTAGATGAACCGCCAGATGATGCTCGCGCCGACGAACGAGATGGCCATCGGCATGAAGACGAGGATCTTGAAGAACTTCTCGCCCCGCGACTTGTCGATGAACACGGCGTAGGCGAGACCGGCGGCCGTCGACACGATCGGCACCACGAGCACCCAGATGATCGTGTTGCGGATGGTGACCAGGTTGTCCGGCTGGCTGAAGATCCAGGCGAAGTTCTCGAGGCCCACGAAGCGGCCGCGCGAGCTCTGGAAGGCCTGCACCATCGTCACGAGGCTCGGGTAGATCAGCCCGACGATCAGCAGGAAGATCGCCGGCGACAGGAAGCCGACCAGCTGCAGCAGGTAGCCCCTGCCCTGCCGCGAGCGGTAGTCGAGCAGGAACAGCGCGCCACCGAGGACCGCCCCGATCGCGATCGCCCACCAGACGGACCCGAACGAGAAGAGGATCAGCGCGGGGACGAGGACGGCCACCGCGAGCCTCATGATCTCGAACCGGCGTCCGCTGCGCGGCGCCACCTCGAGGAAGAAGAGCAGCAGGCCCACCACGACGAGCAGGGCCAGGATGAACACGGGTACCTGGGCGAGGGGTGGAAGGTCCCCCAGCCAGTTGAAGAAGTCTTTCAGCATCTGGGCGCCTTTCGAGTGCAGCGGTGAACGCGAGGGGCTACGCAGACGGGGCCGTGCGGGCGAACCGCACGGCCCCGTCTGTCAGAGGGTATTACTCGGAGGGCCAGCCGGCCTCGATGGATGCGAGAACGTCCTCAGTGGGCGTCCCGTTGATCCAGTCGACCATCCCGGTCCAGAACGTGCCCGCGCCCACGGCGCCCGGCATGAGGTCCGACGCGTCGAAGCGGAAGGTCGTCTCCGGGTCCTGCAGGATGGTGATCGCCTGCTGGAGGATGGCGCTCGACGCGTTCTCCGGGTCGAGCCCGTTGTTCGCGCTGATCACACCGCCGAGGGCGACGCGGCTGTTCGCCCACTCGGGGCTCGACAGGTACTCCTGCACCGCGATGGTGTCCTCGTCGTTCGAGAACGCCGCGACGATCTCGCCACCACCGGTGACGGCCGATGCGCCGGCCTCCTCACCCGGGGTGAGGAACGCCCACACGTCGCCGTCCTCGGCGACGGTTCCGCCGGCGTCCGTGAGGAAGCCGTCGAAGAACGACGCCTGGTGCGTCATCGGGCAGGTGCCGTCGACGACCGCGGCCGCGATGTCCGGGCCGAACGGGGTGCTGTTGATGCTGGTGACATCGCCGATGCCCGCGTTCACGTAGTCCGGGTTGAGGAGGATCTCACCGAGGGTGTCGAACGCTCCGGAGATCTGCGGGTCGGTGAAGGGGACCTCGTTGGCGACCCACTGGTCGTAGACGTCCGCGCCGGCCTGGCGGAGGACGATGTCCTCGATCCAGTCGGTGCCCGGCCAGCCGGTCGCGGCGTCGGAGCCGAAGCCCGCACACCACGGCTTGGTGCCGGAGTCGGCGATGGTCTGGGTGAGGGTCATCATCTCGTCCCATGTGGTGGGGACGGTCCAGCCGTTCTCCTCGAAGGTCTTCGGGGAGTACCAGATGAAGCCCTTGACGCTCGCCATCAGCGGAGAGCCGTAGAGGGTGCCGTCGGTGGTGCCGTACGCGGCCCAGTCCTCGGACCAGAACTCGGAGACGTTGTCCGCGACGCCCTCCGGCGCGGGCTGCAGGAAGCCGCGGCGGGCGAGGTCGGACACGAGGCCCGGCTGCGGGGTGATCGCGAGGTCGGGGGTGTCGCCCGCCTGCGCCCGGGTGCCGATGATGTCCTCGAACTCCTGGGTGCCTTCGTAGACGATGTCGATGTCGTTCTCTTCTTCCCAGTCCGCCCACGACTCTTCGAGGAGCTCTGCCTCCGTGTCGATGATCGTGCCCAGGATGGTGACGGTGCCATCGGCCTCGCCGACATCACCGGGTCCGCCGCCTTCGCCACCCCCGCCGCCGGCGTCGGTGCAGCCCGTGAGCACGAGGCCCAGGGAGGCGGCGGCGATGATCGGGATGCTGTAGCGACGGCGCAAGGTGTGCCTCATCGTTTCTCCTCTTCGTTGAGATCGGAGCGCCCGCCCCGAGGGCGGCACTCGGACCGACACTATTCGGCCGGAACCGCGCTAACAACTTGATGGGAGCGCTTTCACGCGTCGTGTCCGAATCGATATGGAAGCGCTTCCGCGGATGCTCCCGGACATGCCGAAGGGGGCGCCACCCGGACGGGATGGCGCCCCCTTCGGGGAGTGCTGCTACTTGAGGGTGACGGTCGCGCCCGCGCCCTCGAGCTGGGCCTTGGCCTTCTCGGCGGTCTCCTTGTTGGCGCCCTCGAGCACCGGCTTGGGAGCGCCGTCGACGAGGGCCTTCGCCTCACCGAGGCCGAGGCTGGTGAGCGCGCGCACCTCCTTGATGACCTGGATCTTCTTGTCGCCGGCAGCCTCGAGGATGACGTCGAAGGAGTCCTTCTCCTCGACCTCCTCGGCGGCGCCACCGGCACCACCGGCGGCGGGGGCGGCCGCCGCGGCGACCGGCGCAGCGGCGGTGACCTCGAAGGTCTCCTCGAACTTCTTCACGAACTCGCTGAGCTCGATGAGGGTCAGCTCCTTGAACGCGTCGAGCAGCTCGTCAGTCGACAGCTTTGCCATCGTTATCTCCTTGTTGTTTCAGGTTCTTCTGGTGTGTGCTCCGCGGCCCGGGATCAGGCGGCGGACTCCTGCTTGTCGCGCAGCGCGTCGACCGTGCGGACGGCCTTCGACAGCGGCGCGTTGACCGTGTAGGCGGCGCGGTACAGCAGACCCATGGCGGCGCCGGCGACCTTGGCCAGCAGCACCTCCCGGGGCTCGAGGTCCGCGAGCTTCGTGACATCCTCGGCGCTCAGGGGAGCACCGTCGAAGAAGCCGCTCTTCACGACCAGCAGAGGATTCGCCTTGGCGAAGTCGCGCAGTGCCTTCGCGACGGCGACGGTGTCGCCGTGCACGAACGCGATCGCGGACGGCCCCGCGAGCTCCTCGTCGAACGACGAGATGCCCGCTTCGTTGGCCGCGATCTTGGTCAGCGTGTTCTTCACCACGGCGTAGGTCGCGTGCTCACTGATGCTCGTGCGCAGCTGCTTGAGCTGGGCCACCGTGAGCCCGCGGTACTCGGTCAGCAGTGCGGCGTTCGAGTTGCGGAACGAATCCGTCAGCTCGGCGACCGTCGCTTCCTTCGTCGCCATGGGACTCCTTTACGTATCGTGTCGACCGCCGTGCGGGCAGAAGAAAAGCCCCGGCGCAAGCGCACGAGGCTCGACCCACGAAGAATCGGGGCGACTTCGATACACCTGCGCAGGCCCTCGCTTCCGCGAGCCTTAGGCGACGCATCCGGGATCCGTGAGAATCCGGGCACGCCGACAACCGGCGGTCTTTGGCTGCGTCCAGTGTATGCGGCGATCCGGCGGGCACCAAATCCCGCCCTGCTCGCGGGCATCGGCTGGGCACCGCTCCCCGCGGCTGGTTGAATGCGGGAGCCGCGACCCGTCGGGTCGCCGATCGGAGGA
Organism: Naasia sp.; assembly: GCA_036563405.1. Taxonomy (GTDB): domain Bacteria; phylum Actinomycetota; class Actinomycetes; order Actinomycetales; family Microbacteriaceae; genus Naasia. The sequence continues at coordinate 5,001 of DATCMN010000119.1, forward strand.
CCGCCCCGTGTCACGCCTCGATCTCGTCGTCGCGGGCCGCCGCGTCCTCGTCGACGGGGCGATCCGGGAGGCGGAGGTGGGCATCGCCGACGGTCGGATCGTGGCTGTGGAGCCCCTCGGCGACGGCCTCGACGGTCGCGACCTGCTGGTGCTCGGCTCCGACGAGGTGCTGCTTCCAGGACTGATCGGCCTGAGCCTGCCGTCGCCGGCACAGGATGCGGCGGCCGCACTGCCCGCCCTGGCGGCCGCAGCGGCGTCGGGCGGGGTGACGACACTCCTCGAGGCGTCGAGCGCAGCGTCCGGCGACCAGTTGATGCAGGACCGCCTTGCCGCCGACCGGGCGGCGCTCGTCGACGTCGCCTTCATCGCATCGGTCGACCTCCGGACGCCCGCGTCCCTCGAGTCGCTGCACGGCGCCGGCGTGCACGGCTTCCTCGTCGCTCTCGGAATGGTCGGCGACGAGGACGCCACCCGGACCGGCCTCCGCGAGGTCGCTGAGGTGCTGGGCCGCCTCGACGCGACGCTCACGCTGCTGCTCCGCGATCCGGACGCCGTCCGGCTCGTCCGCGAGGCGCTGCCGGAGCCGAGTGCCGCCCTGCACGTCCTCGACCTCACCGGCCGCGCGCTCCCCCTGGCCGCGCCGTGGGCTCCTGCAGCGTCGGTCACGACGGGCGTGCCGGTCGACCGGCTGTCGGGAACCGACGGCCGGGACACGGACGGACTGTGGACGGCCCTGCTCCAGGGCGGCATCGATCTCCTGCTGCCCGTCAGCGACCCGGCCGGCGACGGTCCGGCCGCCCTCCAGGTCACGCTTCCGCTGATCTGGACGGAGGCACGCCGCCGGGACGTGCCCCTCGTCCGGCTGCTCTCCTGGCTGATCGACGGGCCCGCACACTGGGCAGGGCTCCCCGCGAAGGGCCGCATCGCGCCCGGCTGCGACGCCGACCTCGTCGTCTTCGCGCCCGAGGAGGTCGCGGCGGACGGACCAGGCACAGGACTCTCGGGCCGGGTCCGGCAGACCTACCTCGGCGGCCGCCTGATCGACACCGAGGCGCCTGCGGGCCGCCTGCTGCGAGCGCGATGAGCATGCCCGACTACCCGATCCGGACCGCGCGGCTCACGCTCCGCCCCCTCCGGGGCACCGATAGGGACGACCTGCTCGCCTACCGGTCGATCCCGGAGGTCTGCCGCTACGTGCCCTTCCAGCCGATGGATCTCGCGGAGATAGACAGGCGCCTCGCCGGCATGTGGGCCTCGACCTCCCTCCCCGACGCCGGAGGCAGCCTGACGCTCGGCGTGGAGGTCGACGGCCGGATCGTCGGCGACGTGATCCTCATGCGTCCCGCGGACCCCGAGGGGACGGCCGAGGTCGGCTACGTCTTCAGCCCCGAGGTCGCCGGTCGCGGCTACGCGACCGAGGCCGCAGGCGCCCTCCTGCGACTGGCGTTCGAGGTACTCCGCATGCACCGCGTGATCGGCCGGCTGGACGCGCGGAACATCGCGTCGGCGCGGGTGCTGGAGCGTCTCGGCATGCGCCGGGAGGCGCACTTCGTGGAGGACGAGTGGTTCAAGGGCGAGTGGACCAGCACGCTGGTCTACGGGATCCTCGCCCGGGAGTGGACGGAGCAGACCGATGACCGATGAGGACGACCGCTGGCTCGCGAGGGCCATCGACCTCGCCCTGGCGAATGTCGCGGAGGGCAGCGGCCCGTTCGGCGCTGTGATCGTCCGCGACGGGCGACTGCTCGCCGAGGGGCAGAACAGGGTCACCCGCGACCTCGACCCCACCGCGCACGCGGAGGTGCAGGCCATCCGGGCCGCATGCCGGGCCGCCGGGGACTTCGCCCTCACCGGGGCGACCCTCTACACGTCGTGCGAGCCGTGCCCGCTGTGCCTCTCCGCCGCGCTCTGGGCGCGACTCGACCGCATCGTCTACGCGGCCGACCGGCACGACGCTGCGCGCGGGGGCTTCGACGACCGCGAGTTCTACGAGCTGTTCGGGCGCGACAGGTCGGAGTGGCACGTGCAGATCGACGGGCTGCGCGTCGATGCCGCGCCCGCGCCGTTCGACGCGTGGCTGGCGCTCGACGGGCGCACCGAGTACTGAGATCGGGAATCAGCCGTCGCGGTGCGTCGAGTAGCCGAACGGGCTGAGCAGCAGCGGGACGTGCAGCGGATCCGGCCCGGTGACCTGGAAGACGATGGTGACCTCCGGGTAGAAGCTGTCGCGGCCATTCGCCGCGAAGTAGTCGCCGGTGGCGAAGGTGAGGCGGTAGACGCCCGGTTCCACGGTGGCGGGACCCAGCTCGCCCGCCCTGCCGGTGCCGTCCGTCTCGCCCTTGCCGACCGCCGTCCAGCCGTCGGGGGTCAGCCACTGCAGAGCCACGGTCACTCCGGCGGCGGGCCGGCCCAGCGCGGCATCGAGGACCGACGTGGTGATCTGGCTCATGGGGTCCACTCGGAGAACACGTCCCGGATCCCCCGCTCGACGACGAGCTTCAGCTGGCGCCGGGTCTCGGCGGCCTCCTCGTCCGGGGAGTTCGTCAGGCGGCGCTGCAGCTCGTCGACCACCTCGTCCTCGGCGAGCGCCGACGCGTCGAGCACGAAGGGGGAGCCGAACCGCTCCTCGTAGACGCGGTCGCCACGGGCGAGCGCGGCATCGGCGCCCTGCTCGGCGGGCGCGAGCCCGTCGTCCCCGGGCGGGGGCACCGGAGCGCCGGCAGGAGCGCGCCGGGCAGCGTCGACGATCTCGGTGTCCGGCGAGCCGTCGATGGCACGGGACACGGCGGCGACGAGTGCGCCGACGTCGTCGAACGGTGCGCCCGCCGCAGCCTCCTCGACCCACCTGTCGACGGGCACCACCGCCGCGAGCCGCCTGCGCAGCTCCTCCGCCGGGACGTCGATCACGGGTCTCCCTCCGCCTCGCGTCCACTGTAGCTGCGGCTGTCGCCCCCGCCTCCGGGCGCTGTCCGGCGCGGACGGGAGCCCTCCTGCGGATGGCTAGGCTGTCGAGAGCCCTCCGCCCGACCCAGCGCAAGGATGATCGTTGACCGCTGTCGTGACGCTGACGCCCGCCCCCGTGCTCGACCGCACCTACCTCGTCGACTCCATGGCCGAGGGCAAGGTGAACCGCTCCTACGAGGTGCACGAGTACATGAGCGGCAAGGGCCTCAACGTGGCGCGCACGCTGCACCTCGCCCGCGTGCCGGTGGCCGGGATCCTGCCGATCGGACGCGAGGACGAGCACCTGCTGTTCCGCACGCCGTACCCCCACATCCTGCGGATCGTGCCCATCGCGGGTCGCGTGCGGGTGAACACCGCCGTCGTCGACCGCGGCGGGCGGACCACCAACATCAATCAGACGGCGATCCCCATGAGCGCGGCCGACTGGACGCGCGTCTGCGACCTGGCGATCGAGCAGGTGGAGGAGACCGACGCCGACTGGCTGGTCGTGTCGGGCGTGCACCCCCAGCTGGCGGAGACCGGCGAGTACCTCGACATGACGGCGCTGTTCGAGGCGGTGCGCGGCCGCGGCACCCGCGTCGCCCTCGAC
>DATCMN010000153.1:0-4379 GCA_036563405.1 Naasia sp.
GGCCCGGCGTCCTCGCCGAGATCGCGGGGGTGTTCAGTGAGCACGGCGTGAGCGTCGAGGCCGTCGAGCAGAGCGTCCCACCGGCCGCGCCGCCCGGCGAGGAGGGCACCGCTAGCCTGTTCATCGGCACGCACGCGGCAATGGAGTCCGCGCTGTCCGGTGTCGTCGACGCCCTCGCCCGCCTGGAGGCGGTCGTCGCCGTCCGCAGCGTGCTCCGAGTCGAAGGGGAGTAGCAGTGGCTCATCAGTGGCGCGGCGTCATCCGTGAATACGCCGACCGTCTGGATGTGAGCGAGGCGACCCCCGTGGTCACCCTCGGCGAGGGCGGCACGCCGCTACTGCCCGCTCCCGCCCTGTCCGCCCGCACCGGCGCCGACGTGTTCGTCAAGTACGAGGGCATGAACCCCACCGGGTCCTTCAAGGACCGCGGGATGACGATGGCGATCTCGAAGGCACTCGAGCACGGCGCGAAGGCGGTCATCTGCGCCTCCACCGGCAACACCTCGGCCTCCGCCGCCGCGTATGCGACGCACGCCGGCATCACCGCCGCCGTCCTCGTGCCGGAGGGGAAGATCGCGCTCGGCAAGCTCAGCCAGGCGATCGCGCACAACGCGCAGCTGCTGCAGGTGCAGGGCAACTTCGACGACTGCCTCGACCTGGCCCGCGAGCTGTCAGCGAACTACCCCGTGCACCTCGTGAACTCGGTGAACCCGGACCGCATCGAAGGCCAGAAGACCGCGGCGTTCGAGGTGGTGGAGGTGCTCGGCGACGCGCCCGACTTCCACTTCATCCCCGTCGGCAACGCCGGCAACTACACCGCGTACCACCGCGGCTACCGCGAGGAGCTCGGTCGCGGCGTGGCCACGACGCTGCCCCGCATGTTCGGCTTCCAGGCGGCCGGCAGCGCCCCCATCGTGCTCGGCGAGCCCGTCCGGCACCCGGAGACGATCGCGTCCGCCATCCGGATCGGCAACCCCGCGTCCTGGGAGCTGGCTCTCGCCGCCCGCGACGACAGCGACGGCTTCTTCGGCGCGATCGATGACGACAAGATCCTCGAGGCGCACCGCATCCTCTCCGCGGAGGTGGGCATCTTCGTCGAGCCGGCGTCCGCGATCAGCGTGGCCGGCCTCCTCGAGCGGGCGGAGGCGGGAGCCGTGCCGCGCGGCGCGCGCGTCGTGCTCACCGTCACCGGCCACGGCCTGAAGGACCCGCAGTGGGCGCTGAAGGCGGCCGACGGGTCCGACGTGACGCCCACCAGCGTCCCCGTCGACGCTGCGGAGATCGCCGGGCTGCTCGGCCTCGGCTCGGGGAGCGCGGCGTGAGCGGCGTCGGCGGCAGCCTTCCGGCGACCGAGCTCGTCGGCCGCAGGGTCGTCGTACGTGTGCCCGCGACGAGCGCGAATCTCGGACCCGGCTTCGACACCCTCGGCCTCGCCCTGTCGCTCTACGACGAGCTGACCGTCACGGCCACGGACACGCCCGGCGTCACCGTCGAGGTGCACGGCGTGGGGGAGGGCGATGTGCCGACCGACGAGTCGAACCTCGTCGCCCGCTCGATCGCGCACACCTTCACGTCGGCGGGTGTCGACCTGCCCGGCCTGCACCTGGTCGCGCGCAACGCGATCCCGCACGGTCGCGGCCTCGGCTCATCCGGAGCGGCTGTCGCCTCGGGCGTGATGGCCGCCAAGGGGCTCCTCGAAGGCATCGTCGACCTCGACGCGCACCGCCTGCTCGCGCTCGCCACCGACCTCGAGGGTCACCCGGACAACGTGGCGCCCGCCCTGTTCGGCGGCCTCACCATCGCCTGGACCACGCCGGACGGGCCCCAGCACAAGAAGCTGATCGCCCACCGCGGTGTCTCCCCGCTCGTGCTCGTGCCCGAGCACACGATGTCGACGGCACTGGCTCGGAGCCTGCAGCCCTCGTCGGTGCCTCACGAGGACGCGATCTTCAACGTCTCGCGCTCGGCGCTGCTCGTCGCCGCGCTCGTGCAGAGTCCGGAGCTGCTGCTCGCGGCAACCGAGGACAGGCTGCACCAGAACTACCGGGCGGCGGCGATGCCGGAGACGAGCGAACTGGTCTCGCTGCTGCGCAGCCACGGCTACGCGGCCGTCGTCTCCGGAGCCGGTCCGTCGATCCTCGTGCTCGGCAGCGATCCCGGTCAGCGTCTGCCCGCGGCAGAGCTGGTGGCCCGCCACGCCAGCACGCCGTGGGAGCCGCTCCTCCTCGCCGTGGACTTCAAGGGTGCTACAGTCGTACCCGATCCGGTGCGTTCGACGACCTCTTCGTAGCACCCCGCCCCGCCCCTGTGCGGCCGGGACCGCCGCGCCGGACATGGCTCGAAACCCCGTCACCGCTCAGTCGCCGCACAGACGGAATGGCCGCAACTCGCTGCGGTACGGGGTCCCAGATCTTGGGGACAAGGAAACCTACTTCGTGACTGATGTCGACGCCGGTGCCGCGCACGCGGACCGGTTGACCGCACTGCGCCTGGCCGAACTGCAGGCGATCGCCGGTGCGCTCGGCATCAGGGGCGCGACCCGACTCCGAAAGGGAGAACTCGTGGAAGCAATCTCCGACGCTCAGAACGGCACCGAGGTGCTCGAGGAGCAGAACACCGGCAGCGAGGGCGACGCGCAGTCGCCCTCCGCCGAGACCGCCGACGCGCAGGCGCCGGCCCAGACACCCGGCGAGGACGCACCGGTCGCCGACGCGCCCGCCGCTGACGCCGCTGACGTGCCCGCCGCTGACGCCGCTTCCGAGGCAGAGACGCCCGACGCGGCTCCCGCCGAGCCGGCAGCGGAGGCGCCGGTCGAGGCGCCCGCCGCAGAGGCCGAGGCGCCCGCCGCAGAGCCGGCCGCGCCGGCCGAGGACGCCCCGCTCGCTCAGGCCGTCCCGGTCGACGAGCAGGGCCCCGCGGGCGCCGCCGCCGTGGCGGAGCAGGCCGAGGACGCCGCCTTGCAGGCCGCCACGACCGCCGCCGTCGAGGAGGCCCCGGCCGAGCGCACCCCGCGCCGTCGGCCGTCGCGCCGGGCGACCACCGCCACGGTCACCGCCGCGCCCGGGGCCGAAGAGGCATCCGCCCCCAAGAGCGCCGCCGACCACGTGAACCACGGCGAGACCGGCATCACCGAGGACGTCGACGCCGCCGCCGGTGAATCCCCGTCGGCTAACGCACCCGCCGAGGGCCAGCACGACGGCACCCACCCCGAGCCCGACGAGGCCGGCAGCGAGGGTCAGGCCGACGAGTCCGGCGACCCGCAGTCCTCCGACGGGCAGTCCGGCGAGGGCGAGCAGCGGCAGGGACGCCGCGGCCGCGGTCGTGACCGTCAGCAACAGGGCGATCGCCAGCAGAACGGCGACCGTCAGCAGGCCGACCGACAGCAGCAGGGTGACCGTCAGCAGAACGGCGATCGCCAGCAGAACGGTGACCGCCAGCAGGGTGACCGCCAGCAGGGTGACCGTCAGCAGGGCGACCGCCAGCAGCAGGGCGACCGCCAGCAGGGTGACCGCCAGCAGCAGGGTGACCGCCAGCAGGGCGGCCAGCAGCTGACCGAGCGCCAGCAGCAGGCCGAGCGCCAGCTGCAGGGCGAGGACCGCGGGGGCCGCAGCCGCTACCGCGACCGCAAGCGCCGCGGTCAGGGCGGCGACGACTTCGAGCCGGAGATCAGCGAGGACGACGTCCTCCTCCCCGTCGCCGGCATCCTCGACGTGCTCGACAACTACGCCTTCGTCCGCACCACCGGCTACCTGCCGGGTGCGAGCGACGTGTACGTCTCCCTCGGCCAGGTCAAGAAGTACAACCTCCGCAAGGGCGACGCCGTCGTGGGCGCCATCCGCCAGCCGCGCGACGGTGAGGCCGGCCGCCAGAAGTACAACGCGATCGTCAAGATCGACTCGATCAACGGGCTGCCCGTCGACGACGCCGCGAACCGCGTCGAGTTCGGCAAGCTGACCCCGCTGTACCCGCAGGAGCGGCTCCGCCTCGAGACCGAGCCCGGCAAGCTGTCGACCCGGATCATCGACCTGGTCGCTCCCATCGGCAAGGGCCAGCGCGGCCTGATCGTCTCGCCGCCCAAGGCGGGCAAGACGCTCGTGCTGCAGGCCATCGCCGGTGCGATCGCGAAGAACAACCCCGAGGTGCACCTCATGGTCGTGCTCGTCGACGAGCGCCCCGAAGAGGTCACCGACATGCAGCGCACGGTGAAGGGCGAGGTCATCGCCTCCACCTTCGACCGCCCCGCCGAGGACCACACCACCGTGGCCGAGCTCGCCATCGAGCGCGCCAAGCGTCTTGTGGAGCTCGGCTACGACGTCGTCGTGCTGCTCGACTCGATCACCCGCCTCGGCCGCGCCTACAACCAGACGGCTCCCGCGTCCG